>CALATR010000093.1 GCA_937891875.1 uncultured Pseudomonadota bacterium
ACCCAGACGAGACCGTGCACTTCATCGGCTTCATCCTCGATGATGGCACGGACGGGCTCGACCGGGACGACGCGGTCGCCCTGCTGTCCACCCTCGCGGACGGGGGCAAGGCCAGACCCATCGGTGGCGCCCGCTCGCTGCCCACCGGGCCGGGCGAGGAGACCCTGGAGATCGTCCTCCCCGACGACGTCATCGTCACCACCGACCACGGGCCGGACTTCCTGGTCCACCGCCTGACGACCCTCGCCCCCCTGTTCGAGCCCAGGGCCACCGCCGGGCTCTACTTCGGGGGCCACCCCAGCTTCCGCCATGATGAAGACGCCGAGCAGGTCGAGGTCACTGTCTATGGCCAGCCTGCGTCCCTCGAGGTGTCGCGCGAGCAGGGCTGGGTGGCCATGGACGGCCTCGTGGTGCTGACCGGTCCCCTCACCCTCGATCTACCGGTCGGAGACGGACTCGTCATGGAGGCGCCCCGCGCCGGGTGGTTCAGCCACGTCATGCTCGGCGGACCCGACGAGGGCTCCCTGGACGCGCTGCGGAAGGCCATCGCCGACGCTCGCTGGGAGAGCCCCGCAAGCGAGTGACTTTCGCCGGCTCCCCCCTTGCCGGACGCCTCTACGCGACTAGTGAATGAGCCTTCATTCAGCGCGCCTGCACAGGCGCGACTCACCTCACCGTTTGCGCCAGCCCGCGGGGGCCGGCGCCCAGGAGTGCCGCATGGACCACGGGATCCGCCGCGTCGCCGTCCTCGGAGCGGGCGTGATGGGCTCGGGCATCGCCGCCCACCTCGCCAACGCCGGGATCGACAGCCTGCTGTTCGACATCGTGCCCAAGGACGCCGGGGACAGCCCCGCGGAGCGCAACGCGTACGCGCTCAAGGGCATCGAAACGGCCAAGAAGATCAAGCCGGCCGCGCTCTACCACAAACGCAACGCCTCACGAATCACGGCCTGCAACTACGAGGATCACGCAGACCAACTCGCGTCATGCGACTGGATCGTCGAGGTCGTGGTCGAGCGCCTGGACATCAAGAAGAAGGTCTACGACTGGGTCGCCAAGAACCGCGCCCCGGGGTCCATCGTGTCCTCCAACACGTCGGGCATCCCGCTGGCCCAGATGGCCGAGGACATGCCCGAGGAGATGCGCCAGCACTTCCTCGTGACCCACTTCTTCAACCCGGTGCGCTACCTGCGCCTGCTGGAGCTGGTGACCGGTCCGGACACCGACGCGGCCGTCGTGGAGCGCATCGCCGCCTTCGGCGAGGACGTGCTGGGCAAGGGCATCGTCTACGGCAAGGACACGCCGAACTTCGTCGCCAACCGCATCGGCACCTTCGGCATGGCCAGCGTGTTCCACCACCTGCCCGAGTCCGGCCTCACCATCACCGACGTGGACGCCGCGTTCGGCACCCCGATGGGGCGCGCCAAGTCCGCCATCTTCCGCACGGCAGACGTGGTCGGCCTCGACACCCTCGCCCACGTCATGAAGACCGGCCAGGACGCCGGGGACGAGAAGGCCGACTGGTTCAAGGTCCCGGCCTTCCTGCAGGGTCTCATCGACGCGGGCGCCACCGGCCAGAAGGCCGGAGCCGGCTTCTACAAGAAGACGAAGCAGGGCGGCAAGTCCGTCATCCTCGCGCTCGACGTCGAGACCGGCGAGTACGAGGCCCAGGAGAAGAAGCGCTACAAGGCCATCGGCAACGCCAAGAAGGCCGGCAACACCAAGAAGGCCATCAAGGCACTCCTCACGACGGACGACGAGATCGGTCGATTCGCGTGGAAGGTCACCGCCGACACCATGGTGTACGCCGCCAAGCGCATTCCCGAGATCGCCGACGACATCGTCAATGTCGACCGCGCCATGAAGTGGGGCTTCGGCTGGGAGCTGGGCCCGTTCGAGAGCTGGGACGCCTACGGTGTCGCCGAGGGCCTCGAGCGCATGAAGGCCGACGGCTACGACGTGCCGGAGTGGATCACCGCCATGGTGGAGTCGGGCCGGACCTCGTTCTACGAGCGTGGTGAGGACGGCGTCGTCACCTACTGGGGCATCGATGGTCAGGCCCACCCGGTGCCCACGTCGGACAAGGTCATCGACCTCGTGGACCTGCGCGCCAAGGGCAAGGAGCTGGCCCGCAACGCCTCGGCGAGCCTGTACGACCTCGGCGACCGGGTCCTGCTGCTCGAGTTCCACAGCAAGCTGAACGCGCTCGACAACCTGATCTTCGACCAGGCCGAGGCCGCCTTCGAGAAGCTGGACGCGGGCGAGTTCGACGCGCTGGTCATCGGCAACCAGGACAGCAAGGCCTTCTGCGCCGGCGCGAACATCCTGGCCATCCTGATGGGCGCCATGCAGCAGGAGTGGGATCAGATCGACGACAGCGTCGCCCGCCTGCAGGACCTGATGATGCGGGCCAAGTACAGCAAGAAGCCCGTGGTCACGGCACCCCACGACCTCACCCTGGGAGGTGGCGTGGAGGTGATGATGCACAGCGCCGCCACGGTCGCCGCGGGCGAGACCTACGCGGGTCTCGTCGAGGTGGGTGTCGGCCTCGTGCCCGCCGGCGGTGGCTGCAAGGAGCTGCTCGTCCGCTACATGGGCGACATCCCCGAGGGCGTCGACTACGATCCGAACCCGTTCGTGCAGAAGATCTTCGAGTACATCGGGCTCGCCAAGGTCGCGACCAGCGCCGGGGAGGCCCGCGCGATGGGCCTGCTACGCCCCAGCGATCGCATCGTCACCAACCCCGACCAGCTCATCGCCGAGGCCAAGAAGACCGCCCTGGGCCTCGTGCAGTCCGGCTACACCCCGCCGGCGAAGCGCTCGGTCAAGGTGCCCGGCAGCCAGGCCCGCGCCGCCATCGAGCTGTACCTCTACCAGATGCACGAGGGCGGCTACGCCACCGACCACGACGTCGTCGTCGGCAAGTGGCTGGCCTGGGTGCTCACCGGTGGCGACGCCCCGGTCGGCGCGGTCCTCTCCGAGGAGGACCTCCTCGCCCTGGAGCGCAAGGCCTTCGTGGAGCTGTGCAAGACGCCCGCCACCCAGGCGCGCATCCAGCACATGCTCCAGACCAACAAGCCGCTTCGTAACTAAACTTCTCTCGCTTTCCGCGGGGCGCTGCCCCGCCTGGAGGTCCCATGCGCGAAGTCGTCGTCGTGACCGCTCTCCGGTCCCCGATCGGCAAGGGCAACAAGGGCTCGCTCAAGGACACCCGCCCCGATGACCTGATGGGTCAGGTGGCGAAGGCCGTCGTCGAGAAGTCCGGGGTGAACCCGGCAGACATCGACGACTTCATCGTCGGCACCGCCATGCCCGAGGCCGAGCAGGGCCTCAACGTGGCGCGCACCGTCGGCTTCCTGGCCGGCCTGCCCGACACGGTCCCGGGTCTGACCATCAACCGCTTCTGCAGCTCCGGCCTGCAGTCCATCGCCCAGGGCGCGGCCAGCATCCTCGCCGGGTGGCAGGACGTGGTGCTCGCCGGCGGTGTCGAGTCCATGAGCGTCGTGCCGATGGGCGGCCAGAAGGCCAGCCCGAACCCGACCATCATGGAGGACAACCCCGGGGTGTTCACCCCCATGGGCATCACCGCCGAGAACGTCGCCAACCGGTTCAGCGTCAGCCGCGAGGATCAGGACGCGTTCGCCGCCCGCAGCCACGAGCGCGCGCTCGCGGCCCAGGCGGAGGGCAAGTTCGACGAGGAGATCGTGCCGATCGAGACCCGGGTCTGGGACGGCAGCGCCTGGCACGACATCGTGCACAAGGTGGACGAGGGGCCCCGCGCCGGCTCGACCCCGGACGTGCTCGCCAAGCTGCGCCCGGTGTTCGCCGCCAAGGGCAGTGTCACCGCCGGCAACAGCTCCCAGGTCAGCGACGGTGCGGCCGCAGCGCTGATCGCCAGCCGCGAGTACGCCGAGGCCAACAACCTGCCCATCCTGGGTGTGCTCAAGAGCTACCAGGTGGTCGGCGTCGAGCCCGAGATCATGGGCATCGGCCCCGCGGTCGCCATCCCCAAGGCGGTGGAGGCGGCGGGTCTGACCCTCGATGACATCGGTCTGTTCGAGATCAACGAGGCGTTCGCCAGCCAGGCCGTGTACTGCGTCCGCGAGCTGGGCATCGATCTGGACAAGGTCAACGTCAACGGCGGCGCCATCAGCCTCGGCCACCCCCTCGGCTGCACCGGCGCCAAGCTCACCGCCACCCTGCTGCACGAGATGAAGCGCCGCGGCGTCCGCTACGGCGTCGTCAGCATGTGCATCGGCGGCGGCATGGGCGCGGCGGCCGTCTTCGAGAACCCCGACGCGTAGCGGCGGGGTCTCGAAGACGAGCGAGCACGGGGCCGCCAGAGGCCGGAGATCCCGCAGCTTGCTGCGATACAATCCCGGCCGACAAGGCCCCGCGCGCAGCGACCAGCAAGGGAGCGAAGCGACCGGTCCCGAGAACCCCGAC
This sequence comes from uncultured Pseudomonadota bacterium, assembly GCA_937891875.1. Taxonomy (GTDB): domain Bacteria; phylum Myxococcota_A; class UBA796; order UBA796; genus REDI01. Next base: position 4,447 of record CALATR010000093.1, read on the forward strand.
GCGTAGCGCGCGACGAGCGAGCACGGGGCCGCGGTCAGCTCGACCGCGGCCTTCCTCGTTCAGCCAGGCGAGCGCCCGTGTACGCTTCCTCCGCGGTCACGTCCCGAACAAACGGAAACGGAGGCTGCATGCGCGCAAGCACCTCGGGGTCGTCTTCTTCGACCTCGGCGAGCACCAGGCCCGCCAGCGGACCGAGGAACTCGTCCACCGCCCAGGCGCCGAAGTAGCAGCGGCGCTTGTGCAGCTCGGCGGCGGGCAGGGCGCACAGGAGGTCGAACTCCTGCCCGGACAGGTAGAGGTTGCCCATGATCCCGGCGCCGGGCTCGAAGGGCGGCAGCTTGCGTGCGAGCTTGAGCTCCACCCGGCCGTCCACCCACACCATCCGACGGACCCGAAGGCGGGTACCCGTCACCTGCGCCCCCTGCACGCGGGACCGAGAGGATCCCGTGTGCCCGCCTGTGAAGGTACTTCCGGGCTCGCGACAAGCACGATCGCGCCGCTTACTGGGTTGGCGTATCCTGACGCCCACGCACGAGGTTCCCATGCCCCGCCTCCTCCCTCTCGCGGTCCTCGCCGTCGCCGCTCCGCTCGCCCTCGTCGGCACCCAGGCGTTCGCTCAGGACGTCGCGTTCTACGACGGGAACGCCGATGGTCAGCCGGACACGCTCATCCCCGAGTCGGCGTGGCCGTCGTGGGCGACGCGCGGCACGGGCTCGCCGACCGTGGTGTTCGATCGCGGCGCGGAAGAGTGGGTCATGCTCTTCGAGGCCCGCCTCTCGGACGAGTTCCTGGACGGCACCGGCATGGACTGGGACGAGTGCCGCCCCCGCGAGGACGGCCCGCGGGTGGTGTGGGGCATCGGCCGGGCCACCTCGCCCGACGGACTCACCGGCTGGACCGTCGACGCGGAGCCCGTGGTCACGCCGGTCCCGGGCACCTGGCGCCCCTGCTCGACCGCCCACCCGTGGATCGTCGCCTACGAGGACACCTGGCACCTCTACTACAAGGCAGAGCAGGGCTTCGACCCATGTAATCCCGGCGGGGACGAGTCCCCCTGGGGCTGCAGCCGCATGACCGGCGTGGGCTACGCGACCTCCAGCGACGGGGGCAGGACCTGGAACGAGCAGGACGGCGCAGACCCCATGCTCTCCATCGGCGACTTCGGCTTCCCCACCGTGGTCGTGCGCCAGGAAGAGGGCGCTGCGGTCGACGACGAGCAGTGGACCATGCTCCTCACCCGCGCCGACGGGCTCTACCTGGCCCAGAGCCCCGCACCCGACCAGGGCTGGGAGTTCAGCGAGGCCAACCCGGTGCTCACGCCGGGCACGTGGACCTTCGCCCAGGACGAGTGGTTCCAGCCCAGCCTCACCTGCTCCGCCCAGGGCGAGGCCTTCCGCTACATCGCCTGGATCGGCGGCAACTCGGTGGCGGGCGGCTCGGGCTTCGACAACCTGCGCGCCGAGTTCCCTGACGAGTGGGTCGGCGACGGCTCGCCGGTGATCGCCTGGGACGCCGACCCGGTCTGGCGCCACTGGGACGCGGTCCGCATCGGCGACGAGACCTACGTCTACTACACGGTCCGTGACGAGGAGAACAAGGTCTTCGTCCAGCTGATGAAGACCGGTGCGAGCACCACCTTCGACCTGGACCCGGCCATCTGGAACGGTCGCGCCTGCCTGTACGGCGAGCGCCCGGAAGACCCCACGGACGGTACGGACGACACCGACACGGGGGACACCGGCGGCACGGACGACACCGACTCCGACCCGGGCGGCTGCTACTGCAGCAGCTCCGCGTCGCCCCTCACCGCGGCCCCCCTGCTGGGTCTGCTCGCGCTGGTCGGGCTGAGTCGCCGGCGGCGGCACGGGAGCCGGTGAGCGGATCCGCGGAAGCGAGGTCGCGTGGCTCCGGGCGAGGGAGGGGCGATGTCGTCTGGCGGAGGTCGCGTGGCTCCATTCGAGGGAGAAGTCTGCGCGGCCCCCAGTCTCCAGTCTCCAGTCTCCAGTCCTCGGGCGACAGTGCTCCCAGGGCACCCCGGTGCAGGCGCGCATTGGGAGCTCCGAACAAGTGAACTCCCGCCTCAGCGTGGACGTGGGTTCCTGCCGTTGCTTGCAGACGTCCCGCTCCGCGACGGTCTTGAGACCGCACCGGGATAGTCGCCCCCCAGGCCGGCGTGCTGGGACTGGAGACTGGAG
>CALATR010000094.1 GCA_937891875.1 uncultured Pseudomonadota bacterium
CGGACTCCGGAGCCTTCTTGCAAGCGACCAGGGCGAGCAGGACGAGTGCGTTCCGCATGGAGCCTCCCGGGTTCCCGCCCGTGCCGTAGCGGAGACAGCCGGGGGTGTCGAGACGCCAGAAGGACGAGGAGAGACGTCAGATCCGCCATCGCCGACGCGAAGGTCCGCCCCCCGTGCCCAGGATGTGACCATGCGCCTCTTCCCCCTCCTCCTCCTCGCCGCATGTGGCTCCCCGCCGGAGCCTCCCCCCACCTCGACCGGGCTCGACAAGGAGGTCGTGAGCGGTCTGAAGCAGCGGATCCGCGATCAGGCCGATGCCTACGACGCCACCTACAACAAGGCGCTCGCCGACCTCGACGGCTGGCCCTCCGCGGGGGATGCGCCCTGCCCTCACGCCCTGCCCGTCCCCGGCGAGGCCGCTGCGGCCGGAGAGACGCCCCTGCAGGCCGTGGTCGACCAGCACGGCGAAGGCGACACCCCCATCCGCATCTTCGCCGCCAGCGACTCGCCACCCGAGGAGTCCGAGATCGCTCGCACGCTGCGCAGCTGGGCTGCACGCCTGACCTGGCCCGGCGCGACCGAGGACACCCTGCGCGCCGCGGTCGACAAGCGCCTCGGCGCCGAGCCGACCCACGAGATCCTGTTCCGCGAGGATCTAGGCATCAGGCCCTCTTTCGACGGGGGTGGCACCTTCTCCCCCGGCCGATCCGTGGGGCGTGCCTACCTTGTCGACCACAAGACCGGCCGCGCTGTCTGCGCTGCCGATGTCGACGTGACCAACGGCCCGGCCGTGCGCTCCGAGCTGGACGAGGACGCCATCGTCACCAGGCTCGAGCTCCAGCTCCACCAGGCCCGCCTCCGCGCCATCGCCCTCGGCCTGCGTCAGCTCTCGGTGGACTGAGTCCGACGGGGACGCTGTCGCGCGGCCCGGGCGTTATCCGTGCGCACCGGAGGCCCCGATGATCGCCCTGCTGACGTTCCTCCTCGGCACCGCCCTGGCCGGCAACGCCGTCGACATGGAGGCCACCACGACCGTCGGGGTCGGCACCGACCCCAGCGTCACCTTCAAGGGTGGCGCTCGCGGGCACATCGACGTGAACCTGTCCTGCGCAGGCAAGCGCTACAGCCTGTCCGAGGACATCACGATGGGCTCGTCGGACACGCTGACGCTGGCGGGCCTGTCCCCCGGCGAGCACCGCTGCACCGGCAAGCTCACCGTGCGCACCGATGACGGCGGCACCGGCGAGGCCCCGCTCGACTTCCGGGTCGCGATCGTCGGTGCGGTGCAGATCGCCTGGGACGCCGCCGACTTCGACCTCGACGGCAAGACCATGAAGATCTCCACCAACCGGCCCATGGTCGACATCCAGGTGGACGTCTACGGCGGCGAGGCCGGCGAGCGGATCGGCGGCGGTCGGCAGCCAGGCAACAACCAGACCGAGGCCCGGGTGGGCTGGTCGTCGGAGGGCGAGACCCTGAAGATCGACATCACGGTCACCGACGAGGTCGGCACCAAGAGCGTGCTGACCCTGCTGCCCTGGTCCTACGCGATCCCCCACGAGGACGTGGTCTTCGAGTCGAACCAGGCGGTCGTGCGCGAGTCCGAGGCGCCCAAGCTGGAGGAGGCCTGGGGCCACATCGAGGAGACGCTGGGCAAGTACGGCGACATCGTCGAGATGCAGCTCTACGTGGCCGGCTACACCGACACGGTCGGCGATCCGGCGTCCAACCGCGCCCTCTCCCAGCGCCGGGCCCGCGCGATCGGCCAGTGGTTCCGAAACCGGGGCTTCTCCCGGCCGATCTTCGTGCAGGGCTTCGGCGAGGAGGTGCTCGCCGTGCCCACCGCCGACGGCGTCGACGAGGCGGCCAACCGCCGTGCGCTCTACGTGCTCGCCGCCCGCACCCCGAGCACCTCGACCGACCTGCCGCGGAGCGACTGGCAGAAGCTGTAGGGACGCCCTCCGGCTCGCTGTTGCATCTCGCTACGCCCACCCGGACCGGGACGCGTGACGTCAGGGGTGGAGGCACCCCATGGACATGCTCGGCACCCTCGTCGTCCTGCTCGTCATCGCGCTCGTCGCCACCCTCGTCATCGAGGTGATCGTGGTCGGCACCGGCGCGCGGGTGGCGGACCTCCCGGCGCCCCTGGGCCGAGTGATCGCGGCGGTGCTCACCGCGGACGCCCTGGCGTTCCTGGCGGCGGGCATCGCGCTCGTGCCCGGCTGCTTCACCTCCGCCCTGCTCGGCGGCTGGGCCTCCTGGGTCATCTCCGCCCTGCTCATGTGGTTCGGTCGCGCGCTCGGCTACCGCATCCTGCTGGGCGGCCGCCTGGGCACCCACCTGCAGATCTCGGGCGTGGTCACCGGCGTGGGCGTGGTCCTGGGCGGCCTGATGGTCCTGATCGGTCGGACGATCGCCGGGATCTGACCGCCCCTGCCTCCCGCCCCTCCTTCCGCTGGACCGGCACCGCGACGCCGAGCCTGACCGCGTCGAAGCCGAACCGGGCCCGGAGCGCGTCCACCGCCGCCTCCGCCCGGGGGCCCTCGACCGCCCAGGGCAGCTCGAGCTGCGGCGTGGGCCGCGACAGGCCCGTCAGCGCGATGCCGAGCAGGCGCACCCGCTCCGAGCGATCCCAGGACGCGTGCAGGAGCTCCCGCACGACCTCGAACACCGCACCCGGATCGTCGGTCCGCGGCCCGGTGCGCCCGCGGGTGATGGTCTTGAAGTCCGCCGTGCGCAGCTTGAGCGTCACCGTGCGCGCGGTCACCCCTCGCTTGCGCGCCCGCCAGCACACCCGGTCCGAGAGCGAGAGCAGCTGCCGCTCCACCGCGGCGACATCGTCCAGCGAGGCGAAGAACGTGCGCTCGTTGCTGATCGAGCCGACCGACAGCCCCTCCGGATCGTGCTCCTGGAACGCCGGGCGATCCCGCCCCAGCCCTCCCCGGTCATCCCCGTCCAGCGCATGCACCAGCCGCGCGATCGCCCCCTGGTGGCGCTGGCGGATGGGACCCGCGGGCAGGGTCAGCAGCTGGCCCAGGGTCAGCACGCCGTCGCGCACGAGCCGGGTCTCCGCCGACGGTCCGATCCCCGGCATGGCCCGCACCGGCTGATCCCGCAGGAAGTCCCACTCCTCCCCCGCCCGGACCATCACCACCCCCGCGGGCTTGGCGGGCCGGCTGGCCATCTTGGCGATGACCCGGGTGCACCCGATCCCGGCGGAAGCGGGCAGCCCGACCCGATCCTGGATGGCCTGGCGCATCTGGCGCACCACCCGCTCGATGGTGGCGTCCGCATCCGCGTCCCCCGGCTGAGCGTACAAGCGCTCACACCCGGAGAAGTCCAGGTAGAACTCATCGATCGACGCGGTGCGCACCTCCGGGGTGAAGTCGAGGAGGACCTGCTTCACCCGCTCTGCGTAGGGGCCGTAGACCCGGTGGCTGCCGCGCAGGAAGACGGTCTGGGGCGGAGCGAGCTTGCTGGCCTCCCGGATGGACATGGCCGAGTGAACTCCGTGCTCCCACTGCACGCACGTTCAGTATCCAATCGCGCGCGCGGGGACAAGCCAGTCGGGGTACGAAGTGGACCCCTGCCGAGCGAGCCCCGATGCCGAGCCTGGACCATCTCCTCCACGTCGACCCCGACAAGCTCTCCGACGACGCCGCGGTGCAGTTCGCCGCCAAGCTGCGCGAGCAGGTGCTGTCCCACCTCGACGAGGAGGAGGCGGACGGCGGCATCCTGGTCCAGGCCCGGGAGCGCGGGCCGGCCTACGCCCGCCTGGCGACGCGACTCGAGCGCGAGCACCGCTCCCTGCGCCGCGAGCTCGGCCACCTCTCGCGGCTCAAGGGCGGCAGCAAGGCCCTGCGCGCCGAGATCCGCGCCGTCCTGGAGCGCCTCGCCGAGCACGAGCGGGCCGAGCGGGCCCTGACCATCCTGCCCCGCCGCCGTCAGCGTCGGCACACCCGCCAGGCCCAGCCCGAGGCCTCGCCGATGACCCGGCTGCAGGCGGCGCCGCGCTCCCGCCGACTGGACGACGACGTGCACCTCACCGGCTCGCTCATCGACGACGAGCTGGGGCTCATCGCCGTCGTCGAGGGCATCGGCGGACCGGGCCAGGGCGACGTCGCGGCCGCCACGGTGATCGAGGCGATCCAGGCCGCGCTTCCCGAGTTGCGTGCCCTGCGGGCGGACGGTCGGGAGCCCGAGCGAAAGGAGCTGGCGGATCAACTCGAGAAGCTGGTGCACGCGGCCCACGATGCGGTCGCGGCCGTCGCCGAGCACGCCGGGCGCAGCGGCCAGAGCGCCACCCTGGTGCTGGGGCTGCTGGTCAAAGACAAGCTCTACCTGGCCCACGTCGGTGACGCGCGGGCCTACCTCAAGCGCCGCGACCGCCTGCGCCTGCTCACAGAGGACCACACCGTGGGCATGGACGCTGTGCACGAAGGGGATCTCGACATCGAGCGCTACGAGGCCGACGGCAGCGTGCGCGCCCTGTCCCGGGTGCTCGGCGTGCCCGGCTTCAGCGCTCGCGCGGACCTCGCCGAGGTCGAGCTCGCCGACGGGGACGTGCTGCTCTTCTGCACCCGGGGCCTGCCGCTCACCGTGCCCGCCGGCGCCATCGACGAGGCGCTGACCGAGGGCAACACCCCGGCCGAGACCGCGGACGCCGTGCTCGACGCCGGCCCGCTCGATCCGGACGTGGCCGACGACATCACCGGCGTGGTCGTGCACGTCGGCGCCCCGCGCGGTCCGGAGCAGGCCGATCGCGTCGCCAGCGCCCTCGCCAACGCCTTCCTCTTCCGCGACCTGTCCGAGGCCCAGCGCGTCTCGGTCGCCCGCTACCTCGAGCCCCGCATGCTGGAGACGGGCGAGATCCTGGTCGAAGCTGGTGATCCGGCCGACCGCATGTACATCGTCGCCGAGGGGCAGCTCCTCATCCGCAAGGGGCGCACCAAGCTGGTGGAGCTGGGCCCGGGGCAGCACCTCGGCGAGCTGGCCCTCACCCGGGTCACCGTGCGCTCGGCCACCGCCGAGGCCATGCAGCCCACCCTGGTCTACGGCCTCACCCGCGAGGACTTCCGCCGCCTGTGCGTGCGCAAGCCCCGGCTCGGCCTGCGCCTGACCGTGGCCCTGCTCGACTTCGTGGGCGACCGCCTGCGCGACCTCACCGACCGGGTCGATCGCGACCGCAAGGCCCGCGACCTCCGCCGCCGCGTCTCTCGGAGCTCCTGATGACCCTGCACTTCCGTCGACTCGCCCTTCCGCTGATCACCCTGTTCGTGCTGGCCGCATGCAAGGGCGATCCAGAACCCACGGACGACACCGGGCGCAGCGCGTGCGAAGACGACTGCTGGAACAACCAGTTTGCCCCGTGCAACGCCGGCTGTCCCGACGCGTGCCAGGGCATGACCGGCGACGAGTACGACCGCTGCATCGACGGCTGTCAGGGCGACTGCCTCGTCCCCTACGAGGAGTGCGTGACCAACACGTGCTCGGACTAGCGCGCGTCAGCCCAGCGCGAGGAGCACGAACGGCAGTGCCATGACGGCGATCCCGACGAGCGCGCTCATGACGGCCATCCCGCGGATCGCCGGCAGGCCCCAGGGCGGCATCGCCTCGTCCCACTCCCGCTTCAGCGCGTCTGCGCGGGCCCAGGCCACGCCGGCCACGCCGACGACCAGCAGGCCGAGCCAGGCGTTCCAGCACAGCGCGCCGATGGCGAGCACGAGGGGCAGGGTCGCCAGCCCCAGGGTGATCAGGGTCTGCTGCAGCGCCCGCTTGCGGAAGGCGATGTCGTGCTCGGTCTCCCGTCGCGTCGTGCCCGTCAGGTCGTCCATTCTCGCCTCCCGCGCCCCGGTAGCGCGGGTCCGGCCTGCGTCGCACGTCGGCTGTGACCCCATCATCGTGGGGTCGTCGGCTGGCCGTGGTGGGGTCGTCCGGTCGGGATACCGTCTCGCCCCGTCCTCGTGAGGTCTCCGATGCCGCAGCCCTTCGACCGTGCCGACGCCCTCGCCCCCGCAGAGATCGCCGCATTCGTGCGCTCTCTCTCGCAGGAGGAGGCCCAGGCGCGCATCGACTGGCTCACCCCCGAGCTCGCCCGGCACAACCGGCTGTACCACCAGGATGATGCGGCCGAGATCGACGATAGAACCTACGATCTGCTCTACCGCGAGCTGGAGCTGCTCGAGTCCCGCTGGCCCCGCCTCGCCCACGACGACTCCGTCACCAGGCAGGTCGGCGGCGAGCCGGTCGATGGCCTGCTCCCCTTCGAGCACCGCGTGCCCATGCTCTCGCTGGCGAACGCGTTCTCCGACGAGGAGCTCCAGCAGTTCGACGCCCGGGTGCGCCGCCGGCTGGGTCGCACCGAGGACGATCCCGCGCTCACCTACGTCGTCGAGCCCAAGCTGGACGGCGTCGCCATCGAGCTGGTCTACGAGCAGGGTCGCCTGGTGGCCGCCGGAACCCGAGGAGACGGGCGCACCGGCGAGGAGGTGCTGCACAACGTCCGCACCATCCGCGCCATCCCCGAGCGGCTCCATGGCGAGGACGTTCCCTACCGCATCGACGTCCGCGGGGAGATCCTCTACCCGCTCGAGGGCTTCGCCCAGATGAACGAGCGCCGCGAGGCCCGGGGCGACAAGCCCTTCGAGAACCCCCGAAACGCCGCCGCCGGCACCATCCGCCAGCTCGACCCGACCATCACCGCCCGCCGTCCCCTCACCTTCTTCGCCCACAGCTTCGGCTTCATGGAGGGGGCGGAGCTCGGCGAGAGCCACTCGGCCCAGCTGGCGGCCCTCGCCCGCTGGGGGATCCCGATCAACCCCTACAACCAGGTCGTCACCGGCATCGACGGCGTGATCGGCTCCAAGGACGCCCTGGCCGAGCGGCGTGAGGACCTGCCCTACGAGATCGACGGCGCAGTGGTGAAGGTCGACGACATCGCCCTGCAGGACGAGCTCGGCTTCGTCACCCGCAGCCCGCGCTGGGCCATCGCCTACAAGTACCCACCTCCCGAGGTGGTCACGATCCTGGAGGACGTCGGCTACCAGGTCGGTCGTACCGGCACGGTGACCCCCGTCGCCCACCTGGCTCCGGCTCGCGTCGGCGGTGTCACGGTCAGTCGGGCGTCCCTGCACAACAAGGACCACCTCGCCGAGCTGGACGTGCGCATCGGCGACCCGGTCGTGGTCGTCCGCCGGGGCGACGTCATCCCCAAGGTCGAGCGCGTCGTGCTGGACGACGGCCACGAAGCCCGCCCCCACCCCGCGTTCCCGACCCACTGTCCCGAGTGCGGCACCGAGCTGGTGCTCAAGGAGTACAAGGACCGCACCAAGCAGATCATGCAGTGCCCCAACGCGCTCGGCTGCCCCGCCCAGGTCCGCGCCGGCATCCGCCACTTTGCCGGCCGCACCGCCATGGACATCGACGGCCTGGGGGAGAAGCTGGTCGATCAGCTCGTCACCCACGGGCTCGTCAACAAGATCAGCGACCTCTACTCCCTGCAGAAGCGCCAGCTGATCGAGCTCGAGCGCATGGGAGAGAAGTCGGCGGACAACCTGTTGGATGCCATCGAGGCCAGCAAGGGGCGCTCGCTGGAGCGCTGCCTCGTGGCGCTCGGCATCCCGGTCGTGGGCGAGTCCACCGCCCGCGACCTCGCCAACCACTTCCGCAGCCTGGACGCACTCATGGCCGCCAGCACGGAGCAGCTGGTCGAGGTCGAGGGCGTCGCCGAGTGGGTCGCGAGCCAGGTGCACGGCTTCTTCGAGAGCGAGGCCGCCCGCGAGGAGCTGGCCCGACTCCGGGCCGCGGGCGTGCAGTTCCCCGAGCTCGAGGCCCCCGCCGAGGACGAGGCCACCGCCGACTCCTGGTTCGCCGGCAAGACCGTCGTGCTCACCGGCACCCTGCCGACCATGGGCCGAAACGACGCCAAGAAGCTCCTGCTTGCCGCGGGCGCCAAGGTGACCGGCAGCGTCAGCAAGAAGACCGACTGCGTCATCGCGGGGGCCGACGCCGGCAGCAAGCTCGACAAGGCCCAGTCCCTCGGCGTCGAGGTCATCGACGAGGACGAGATGACCCGCCGCCTCGGCGGGGAGGCGTGATGGGCATCCGCTTCCGCGTCACCGGCCGGGTCCAGGGCGTCGGATTCCGCGCCTTCACCCATGGCAAGGCCTGGATGCTCGGCGTGCGCGGCTGGTGCCGCAACACCGAAGACGGCGCCGTCGAGGGCGAAGCCGAGGGCGAAG
>CALATR010000095.1 GCA_937891875.1 uncultured Pseudomonadota bacterium
CGGGTGAGGGGCCGCTCTCACCCACCTCCGGCCCCGTGGAGGACGCGATGACCTACGAGTTCACGTTCGAGCGGACCGACGTCTACCGACTCGCCGTGGGGGTCGCTCGATGGATGCGTCAAGCGCCCTGGCGTCCAGATCAGCGCTCCCTTCGCGACCAGGGCGTACGCGCCGCGGAGTCCGTTGTGCTCAACATCGCGGAAGGCTGGTCCCGCAGCGGCAACGCCGGGAGGAACCACCTCAGGATCGCGGCTGGCTCCGCAGGTGAGTGCGTTGCGGTGCTCGACCTGGTCGACTTCCAGGAAGCCGCCGAGCGTCAGCAGGACCTCCGGCGGATCGGCGCGATGCTCCATCGCCTCCAGAGGCGGTGAGGGGCACGCCCCTACTCCGGCAGCCACCGGCACGCGTCCGAGCGCCCCTCGAACACCCGGCGGTTGTTGTCGATGACCCCCGCGAAGACGGGCACGTCGTCCTGCTCGATGGTGGTGCGGTCGTCCCTGGGCACGTAGGTGCCGCCGATGACGATGTCGTCCTGGCGGCAGAAGACGTAGGCGATCACCTTGTTCTCGCAGCCGGCGGAGAAGAAGTAGTCGTGGGCCTGAGACGGGCGCTCCAGGCGGACCAGGTGGCCCCGGTAGGGCACCACGTCGTCGTCCTGGAACAGGGCCTTTGCGCCATAGCCGGTGCAGTTGACGACGATGGACTCGGTCAGGGCGGCGACGTCGCGGATGCTGCCGAAGCGGCGCTGCACGAAGGAGACGCCCCCGGCCGTCAGCTCCTTCACCAGGGCCGGCATCCAGATGCGGGGGTTGAGCAGCCAGGTGCGGTAGAGGCGACCCCGGTCGCGCAGGCCGGCAAAGGGCAGGGCGATGGTGGCCGGCGCGGGCACGACGTCGCGCGGCGTGGCGTCGTAGCCGCCGCTGTCGTGGTCGAGGGTGAAGTTGTCCCGCCGGGCGATGCCGAGCGCGTCCCACTGCGGGCGCAGGGCGGTGATGCGGTCGCGGGAGGCGCGCAGCCAGCCGGCCAGCCGCGCCTGTCCGGCCTCGTCCTCCTTGTACGCGCTGCGCACGCCCGAGGGCTCGAACTGTCCGCCCGCGACCCAGGACGTGGTCGACTGGAGCGCGAGATCCGCGGCGTAGATCCGGATCTTCAGGTCAGGATGGGCCCGACGGATCGCCGCTGCGGTGGTGAGACCGATGATGCCGCTGCCCAGGATCGCCAGCTCGGCCACGCCTCCCGCGTGCAGCTGCCTGGCCTCCCCGACCAGGCGGGCCGCCTCCTCCGCGCACCCGAGCGACAGGGTGATGCCGGCGCCGGAGTGGCCGTAGTTGTGCACCACCGGCTTGCCTGCGATCGGCGCGCCCAGCTCCAGGCGCACCCCGGTCTTGCGATGGGGGCGGACCCCCACCAGGTGGGGCTCGTCGGGGTGCACCCGCTCGAAGTCGGGGGCGGGCCGGTCCCGGGTGGGATCGAGGGGGAGCCGGATCGGCGGGGGAGGCGCGGGCGGTCTGACCGGGACCTCACCCAGGCTGCAGCGGAGCTGGGCGGCGGCCGCGGTGCCGAGCGCGAGCCCGAGGAAGCTGCGGCGGTTCAAGCGCGCAGCTCGGGCGGGAGATCGTGGGGCTTGATCCGCGCGGTGATCAGCGCGGGGCCGTCTGCCTGAAGGGCTGCCTTCAACGCCGCATCCAGGCTCGCGGTGTCGCTGACCGTGCGCGCCAGGGCCACCCCCATGCCGGCGCCGACCGCGTCGTAGTCCCACCGGTGCAGGGCCAGGTAGGGGAAGGGGTCGGTGGGGCGCGGCTCGCCGAACCAGGCCTTGTTCAACAGGAACTGCTCGATGCCGTACAGCGCGTTGTCGAAGAGCACGACGATGGCGCGCACCCGGTGCCGCGCCAGGGTCGACAGGGCCATGGACGTCATCTGAAAGCCCCCGTCGCCGCACAGCACGATCGGCCGGCGCGCCTGGGCCAGCCCCACCCCCAGCCCGGCCCCGACCGAGAAGCCGATCGACTGCCAGACCCCGTTGCAGACAAAGCCGCCTCGCCCGTGGGTGTCCAGCTCGGCGCAGGGGTACATCGACAGGCTGGTGTCGGTCACGGCGACGAAGTCCTCGGTCATCAGGTCGCTGACCGCCCGCACCACGTCCTCGTAGTGCAGCCCCTCCTCCACCTTCGTGACCGGGCCCGCATCGGTGCGCACGAGGCTGCTCCGCCGGGCGTCGAAGCTGCGATCGGCGAGGATCGGAGCCCACTCTGGCGCGGTGTAGCTCACCTTGCCCAGGCCGTGCACGACCCCGCCCAGCCCGGCCGGCGAGCGCGTCGTGCCCTGCCACAGCTCCCCGCCCTCGACCCGCAGCAGGCGGTCCCCGGCCTGGGTCGCGAGATCCCGGTAGGACCGGCTCATGATCGTGCCCAGCGCGAGCACCGCGTCGCTGTCGGCGACGGCCTTGCGCACGGCGGGAAGGGAGCGCCCGCCCATGTACACCCCGAGCAGGCCGGGGGTGCGCTCGTCGATGGCGGACTTGCCCAGGAGCGTCGAGACCCAGGGCAGGCCGGTCCGCCTCAGCCACCCCTCGACCGCGGCGGACAGGCCCTGACGCTGCACGTCGACCCCCACCATCACCAGCGGTCGCTTCGCCGCCTGCAGGGCCCGCGCGATCGTCGCGACCGCGGCCGGATCTCCTGGGGTCGTGTCCGGCTGGGCGTGCAGGGATCCGGTGCCCGCCGCACACGCGCCCCACCACAGGTGCTTGGCGATCTCCAGGTAGACCGGCCGCCGCTCGCCCAGGGCCGTGCGGATCGCCCGCTCGATGGCTGCGGAGGCGTCGGCGAGGCGGTCGACCCGGATCGTGGCCGCAGCGACCTGCTCGAACGCGGCGAGATCGGCGTTGGGCCGGGCGGCCGAGTGGGAGTAGAGCGCGCCGTGCACCTCTTGCAGGCGCAGGTCCCTGGCCGACGGTCCGCCGTTGACGATCAGCATGGGCACGTGCTCGGCGTAGGCACCGGCCACGACGGGCAGCAGGGCCAGCGCACCCACGCCGTAGCTGACCGAGACCACCGACAGTCCCCGGACCCGGGCGTAGCCCTCGGCGGCATAGGCGGCCTCGAGGTCGGAGCTGGTCACGACGATCCGCATGCCGCCCGTGCGCGCGGCCTCGAACAGGGCGGAGCAGGTGGCGCCAGGCACGCCGAACAGGTCGTCGACGCCGTGATCCCGGAGCCGGCGCACGAGCGCCATCGGCACGGTGGTCGGGGTGGAGGCCTGGGACGCACTCAGCGAGATTGAGCTTCCCAAGGCGATCGTCGCGGCGACGGCGGTCGCGGCCAGCACCTCGCGCCGGGACGGGCCGGGCTCGGCGTCGGCAGCGTCGGGGGCGCCCTCACCGTGCGGATCTCCGACCTGGTCGTCTCCGCTCACGGAAACAGCGGCTCCTGCGCGCTCGCCCGCAGCGCGAAGTCGACCGTGTCCAGCACCTGCTTCCAGACGAAGGCCTGGTCCAGCTCGGCGATGGGGACGCCCAGGGGCTGACCCTCGTCGTCGTTGCGGTAGCCGACCAGGACCTCGCGGCCGTCCAGGCTCACGTCCCGGGCCCAGACGCGCACCAGCCCGTCGACCGCGTCCAGCTGGAAGCGCACCAGAGGCTGGCGATCGACCGGGCGCACGACGCGCTGACCGGGGAGGGCGCGGGGCACGAAGCGGAGCTCCGCGTGCTGGCTCGGTACCGCGGGCTCGGGCAGGGTCAGGCCGGCGTCCAGCTGAACGTCGGCCTCGTGACCGCTGCGCTCGAGGCGGGTGGCGACCTGCTCCAGCAGGGGACCCAGCCAGGACTCCACCACCTGGCGGAAGGAGGCGGCGTGGCGCCGTTGCGCGTCGAGGGCCAGCTGGGCGTCGCGCGCGCGCACATCGAAGTCAGCCAGCAGTGCGTCGAGGTCGGCCTCGCCCATGCATCCTCCGGAGGAGACCCATGGTGGCACCCCGGTGCACGCGGCACAAGGCAGGAGCTACCAGTCGCCGCCGCCGTTGTCCCAGACGTCCACGGAGTCGCCGAGGCTCGCCAGGTGTCCGCCGCCGGGCGAGAACTTCACGGCGCGCACGGGGGTGGTGCTGATCCTGCGGAGGTCGGGATGGCGCCGCTCCCGGGCATGGTCGAGGTCGACCAGCGCGAGCTCGCCGGACAGGGTGCCCAGGGCGAGCCAACGACCGTCGGGGGAGACGTCGACGCAGGTGACCTGCTGGGCGAGCGTGGTGATGGCGTCGGTGCGGTGTCGCCAGACGCACACCGCCTCGGTGCCCCAGGAGACCAGGTGGGCGCCGCAGTGGCGCAGGACGGTGCCCGCGTCGCTCGCCCGCAGGCCGGTCGCTTCGGGGTTGCTGATCGCCAGGCGACCGTCGATGAGGCGCACCACCTCGGGCCCGGTCGCCCCCGGTCCGGCGGTGGCACCGTCGGGCAGGCGCGCGATCCGGCGCAGGCCCTGGCTCTGGACCTCCAGCAGCCGCCCGCCGCGAGGGCCGATGCCGGACAGGAAGAATCGGCCTCGAACGCTGAATGGATGCCAGCGACCGTGCAGGCCGGTGGGTACGCCCTGGCCGGGCAGGGCTGCGGTCCGCCGCAGGAAGGACAGGGTCCCGGACTGGCCGATCAACAGTCCCACCTCGCCGTCGTTGCGCATGCACAGGGCGGCAGGGGGCTCCTTGAGGGCGTAGAGCTGCTGGCCGATCATGCGATCGCACAGCACCATGCCGTTCCGGGCGCCCACCCACAGGGCCTCGGTGCGCGGGCACCACGCGATGCACTGCGGGGCGTCGACCGGGGCCTCGAAGACGGCCACCGAGCGTGCCGCGGGCTGGGCACGCTGGGGGGTGCTGGTGAACAACTGCATGGCGAGGAACTCGCAGCCGGGAGGGACGGGACGGTACCAAGGGCCCGCCGTCGCCCTTCTGTCACCCTCCTGACCCGGTCCACGAAGGGGTCAGCCCGCCCTCAATGCACGAGCAGTATCGTGGCGTCGTCGGTCTCTCGCAGTCCGGTCTCCACCAGTCGGGCGAGGAGTCCGAGCTGCCATCCGGTCGGGTCCCGACGCGTGGGCAGGCAGGCCTCCTGAAGGCCATCGCTCGCCAGCAGCAGGACCGCGCCGACCATCCGGTGGGTGGAGGCGCGAAAGCGCTGACCGCGGCCGCCGCCCACGATGCGGGACACCGAGGGGAGCCGGGAGCTGTCCCTGGGCCGGAGCAGCTGGCCGCGGATGTTCCCGGCGATCGCGATCTCCAGCTCGTCCCCTCGGATCCGGCCGATGGCGAGGGCGGCTCCGCGGGTCCGGCGCAGGGCGGCGTCGCAGCGCTCCATCAGCTCCAGCGGGGCTTCGTCGACGTGATCGCGGACCGTGCGCACCGCCAGCCGGGAGGCCTCGCGCGCCTTCTCCCCATGGCCGAGGCCGTCGGCGACCACGACCACGTGACCGGTGGCCGTGCGGAAGACCGCGGCGTCGTCGCCGGAGGTGCGCTCGTCAGGGTGGGGGCGCGCGTACAGCAGCACGTCGCGCCAGCGGGGGACGAACTCGCCGAAGCGGGCGGTGAGCTCCTGACTCTCGAGCCGGCGGGTGAGCACGTCCAGGCCCTGGGAGAGGCGACGCACGCCGGCGAGACCCATGCCCAGGCCGGGGCTGTCCGGGTGCGGCTCGCCGCTGAAGGCCTGGCTCAGCCGCTCGATGCCCGCGCCGTGATCGATCGCCCGGACCTCGAGGCCCGACCCCATCCGAGTGACGTCGATCTCGCCGAGGCGGCCGTGGCGCAGCTGGTTGTGGGCCAGCTCGCTCGCGACCAGGGCCGCCCGCTCCACCAGCTGCGGGTCCAGGCCGGCGCCCAGCTCACGGACCCGTTGTCGGACCAGGCTGACGCTGGCCTCGTCGTCGACCGGGATCACGCCGATCGACGCGAGTAACGCGTCCACTTGGTGATGCGGACGCGGGTGCCCACGCCGGGCTCGGACTGCAGCTCGAAGTCGTCGACCAGGCGGCGGCTGCCGGACAGGCCCAGCCCCAGCGACCGCCGGGTCGAGTAGCCGCCGGACAGGGCCAGCTCGATGTCCTTGATGCCGGGACCCTCGTCGACGAAGGAGATCCGCAGCCCGCGCCGCCCGCCCTGCTCGACCTCTTCGATGGTGGTGCTGCCGCCGCCCCCGTGGGTCAGGACATTGCGCGAGAGCTCGCTGGTCGCCGTCGTGATCGCCGCGGTGGCGAACACGTCGAACCCGTGCGCCTCCGCGAGATCCCGCACCGCGCGACGGACGACGATCACGTCAGCCTCGCAGCTCACAGGCAGGGTGTGGGTCCCCAGCACGCGCTCCACGTCAGCGTCCCCCACCAGTCCTGGCGCGGAGGAGCTCCAAGCCATGGTCTGCATCCAGTGCGGCTTCGATGCCATCGAGGTCGTACCCCATCTGCACCAGGGTAGCGGCAATCTCGGGCCGCATGCCAGCGACCACGGTGGTGGTGCCCATCAGGCGAGCCATGCGGGCGGTGTCGGCGAGCACGCGAGCGACGTAGGTATCGACGAGCTCCAGGGCCGAGATCTCCAGCATCAATCCGGCACATCCGGTGGACTCGATGCGGGTGAGCACGTCGCGCTGGAAGCGCTCGGCGACGCTGTCGGACAGCTCGCCTTGGATGGCGGCGATGAGCACGCCGCCGATCTGCAGGATCGGGATCGGACCAGGGCGCATCACGCCTCCTCGTCAGCGGGCAGATCGACGATGCTCCGGCCGGTGAAGGCCAGGGCCAGCTGGATCCCCGCCTGCAGGCTGCCGCGGGTCTCCATCGAAGAGATGTCCACGCCCAGCTCCACGATGGTCCGGGAGACCGACGGGCTGATGCCGGTGAGGATGGTGCGGGCGCCGAGCAGGCGGACCGCCGCGGTCGCCTTCATCAGGTAGTCGGCGACCTGGGTGTCGACGACGGGCACGCCGGCGATGTCCAGGATCAGGACCCGGGCGCGCTTCTCGGCCACCTGGGCCAGCACGGTCTGCATGATCTGCTGGGCGCGGTGGCTGTCGACCGTGCCGACCAGCGGCAGGAGCAGCACCCCATCGAACACGCGGATGACCGGGGTCGACAGCTCGCGGATGGCCGCCTGGTGGCGCATCAGCGTGTCCATCTGGGCGGCCATGTAGGTGTCGATGGCCAGGGTCGCGTCGAAGAAGACCAGCTTCTGCAGGGCGGTGAAGATGCTGCAGGCCTTGTGTACGTCGTCCACGTGGTGGGCGATGAGCCGGTCCAGCACCAGCATCAGGTAGCGGCTGTAGCTGCCCAGGTACCACTTGAGCGGCAGGCCGATGCGCTCGTGGGCGAAGCCGACCCGCAGACGATCCTCGACGTAGGCGAGGTCGATCTTGCCGGTGAAGAGGTCCAGGAAGTACTGCCGCTGGGTGCGCTTGAGGCGCCGGACCCGATCCGGGTCGTCCATGAACGCGGCGGACTCCGGATGGGACAGGATCAGCTCGTAGAAGCCGTCGACGATCTCGTCCATGTGCTCGGCGGCGAACTCACGCGCCTCCCCGAGCAGGGCCAGCTCCTCGTCCTTCAGGTCGAAGTAGCTGCGCCGATGGCGGAGCTCCTCCGCGTCGAGGTGCAG
>CALATR010000096.1 GCA_937891875.1 uncultured Pseudomonadota bacterium
CGCGACCCTCACCACGCTCATGCAGGGCCGCCTCTTCGAGCGCGACATCTACACGGAGAAGTTCTTCTCCGAGCGCGACGGCGACGCGGCCCTCTCCAAGAGCCCGCTCTTCAGGAAGATCTGATGCCCGTGACCCCGGTCGACGTCCACCTGTTCTGGAACTTCCGCTCGCCCTACGCCTACCTGGCGTCCACCCGGCTGTGGTTCCTCTTCGACGACTTCCACACCAACCTCGTGTTCCACCCATTGCCCGGCTGGAACGGCCGATCGGCGCCGGAGCGGGCAAAGAAGAAGATCCCGCTCACCCGTCAGGATGTGGGCCGGCACGCCCGTCGCTACGGCATCCCGCTCAACCCCCCGCCGATCACCACCGACCCCACCCGTGCCGCCGCCTGCGCGCTGGTCGCGATGGCCCACGGCAAGACCCGCGAGTGGGTGGTCGAGACCATGGCCACCGAGTGGGCGGACGGGCAGGACATCGGCCAGATCGACGTCCTGCGCGGCATCGCCGAGCGGATCGGGGTGCCTCCGGACGAGGTCGAGGCCGCCGCCGACGATCCCTCGGTCCACAAGGTGCTGCAGGAAGAGCACGTCGCCCTCAAGGACCAGCTCGGCGTCATGGGCGTGCCCACCTTCGTCATCGGCGAGGAGATCTTCTGGGGCAACGACCGCATCGACTTCGTCGCCGAGCACCTCACCGAGCTGCGCCTGCGGAAGGTCCGATGATGCCCTGGACCGTCACCGTCGAAGGCGTCGGCACCTGCACCGGCAAGGACGGCGAGGACGTGCTGTCCGCGCTCGAGCGCCAGGGCCACCGCTTCGTCGACGTCGGCTGCCGGCGCGGCGGGTGCGGGGTCTGCCGGGTCCGCGTCACCGACGGCGACTACCGCACGCTCAAGATGAGCCGCGCCCGGGTGAGCGCGGAGGACGAGGCCTGCGGCATGGCGCTCGCCTGCCGGCTGATCCCCGAGGGCGACTGCACGGTCGTCCCCGAGCCCCTCTCCAACAGATTTCCAGCGACAACCACCAATGCCAGGAGGTCATCATGACCATGAAGGGCGTGACCAAGCTCGGAACCATGCAACTCAAGGTGATGGACCTCGACGAGTCCATCGCACACTACGTCAACATCGTCGGCCTGGACCTGGTCGAGCGCGTCGGCAAGACCGCCTACCTCAAGGCCTACGACGAGTTCGGCAAGTGGAGCATCGCGCTGCACGAGTCCGACAGCCCCGGCATGGTCGACATGGGCTGGCAGGTCCGCTCCGACGCCGACCTCGACCGCTTCGCCGCCCGGGTCGCGGACCTGGGGATCGACGTGAAGGAGCACGCCGCCGGCTCCAAGAACGGCGTCGGACGCCGCATCGCGTTCGTGCTGCCCACCGGTCACGCCATGGAGCTGTACGCAGACATGGAGATGGCCGAGGACCACCCGGGCATCCACAATCCTGACCTCTGGCGCAAGCCCCCGCACGGCGCCCGCAGCCAGAAGCTCGACCACTGCCTGCTCTACGGCGACGACCTCGACGGCACCTTCCGCGTCTTCAAGGAGGCGCTGGACTTCGACCTCACGGAGACCGGCTTCGACGGCGACACCCGCATCATGGCCTTCTTCACCTGTTCCAACCGCGCCCACGACGTCGCCTTCGTGCGCTTCCCCGAGGCCGGCCGGCTGCACCACTGCGCCTTCAAGCTCGACTCGTGGGGCGACGTCGGTCACGCCGCCGACCTCTTCACCCAGCAGAACGTCTCGGTGGACATCGGCCCCACCCGCCACGGCATCACCCGCGGCCAGACGATCTACTTCTTCGACCCGTCCGGAAATCGCAACGAGACGTTCGCGGGCGGCTACGAGTGGTATCCGGACCACCCGACCCGGACCTGGGACCCCGACCAGTTCGGCAAGGCCATCTTCTACTACGAGCGCGCCCTGAACGATCGCTTCATGGGTGTGGTCACCTGACGCAAACTGTATACACTTCACGCACCCTGAGTGTCGCTCGTCGGGCAGCCAGCCTGTCGAGCGCGCTCTGCACTTGATCGGCGAGGACGTCCGCATGCGCGAGTACATGCACTTCATCAATGGCGAGTACACCAGAGGCTCGTCGGGCAAGACCTTCGACAACATCAACCCGTGTGACGGCAGCGTCCTGGGTCAGGTCCACGAGGGCGGCCAGGCCGAGATCGATGCCGCATGCGAGGCGGCTCGGGCGGCCATGAAGGGCCCCTGGGGCTCCATGCCCATGAACGAGCGGCTGGACCTGCTGCACAAGGTCGCCGACCGCATCGACGAGCGCTTCGACGAGTTCCTCGAGGCGGAGTGCGCCGACACCGGCAAGCCGGTCGAGCTCGCCAGCCACATCGACATCCCCCGCGGCGCCGCCAACTTCCGCGTGTTCGCCGACGTCGTGCGCAACGTGCCCGCCGAGTCCTTCCGCATGGACACGCCGGACGGCCGCGGCGCGCTCAACTACGCCATCCGCGTGCCCAAGGGCGTCGTCGGCGTCATCGCCCCCTGGAACCTGCCGCTGCTGCTGATGACCTGGAAGGTCGGACCGGCGCTCGCGTGCGGCAACGCCGTCGTGGTCAAGCCCAGCGAGGAGACCCCCGGCACCACCACCCTGCTCGGCGACGTCATGAACGAGGTCGGCGTGCCCAAGGGCGTGTTCAACGTCGTGCACGGCTTCGGTCCCAACAGCGCCGGCGAGTTCCTGACCCGCCACAAGCAGGTCGACGCCATCACCTTCACCGGCGAGACCCGCACCGGCGCAGCCATCATGAAGGCCTGCAGCGACCGCATCGCCGACGTCAGCTTCGAGCTGGGCGGCAAGAACCCCGGCATCTTCTTCGAGGACTGCGACGTCGACAACGCCGTCAGCGTGGCCATGCGCTCCTGCTTCGGCAACTGCGGCCAGGTCTGCCTGGGCACCGAGCGGATCTACGTGCACCGCAGCATCTTCGACGAGTTCGTCGACAAGCTCGCCGCCGGTGCCAAGCGCCTCAAGATGGGCCCCCCCGGCTCCGGCTCGAACCTGGGCCCGCTGATCAGCCGCCAGCACCGCGACAAGGTGCTCTCCTACTACCAGAAGGCGGTCGACGAGGGCGCCACCGTCGTCACCGGCGGCGGGGTGCCCGACCTGGGCGAAGCCCTCGAGAACGGCTCCTGGGTCGAGCCCACCATCTGGACCGGCCTGTCCGAGGACGCCGCGGTCATCCGCGAGGAGATCTTCGGCCCGTGCACCCACGTCCGCCCGTTCGACGACGAGGACGAGGTCATCGCCCTGGCCAACGACACCGACTACGGCCTCGCCGCCACGATGCACACCCGCGACGCGCTCCGCGCCCACCGGGTGGCCCAGCAGCTGGAGGCCGGCCTCATCTGGGTCAACGAGTGGTTCCTGCGCGACCTGCGCACCCCGTTCGGCGGCTCGAAGATGAGCGGCATCGGCCGCGAGGGCGGCGTGCACAGCCTCGAGTTCTACACCGAGATGCGGAACATCTGCATCAAGCTCTGATCGCCTGGATCGACGCGCACGGCACGTATATGTGTTCGTATATGTGTCGGAGGGACCATGGCCCAGATCACCATCTACATGGACGACGAGACCGCCGAGCAGGCGCGCTCTGCGGCGAAGTCCGCGGGGGTGTCACTCTCCGCGTGGATGGCGGGCCTGGTCAAGGAGAAGACACGTTCTTCCTGGCCTGCTGACGTGCGCGCCGCGTTCGGCTCGTGGACCGATGCCGACCTCGGGGATGCGGCAGAGCTCCGCGCCTCCCTCGGTGAGGACGTCCCCCGCGAGAGCCTTTGATGTACGCGCTCGACACGAACACCCTGATCGATGCGTTCAAGGGCCGCGGCGGCGTGCACGAGCGCCTGCTGGCAATCCCGCCGGACGAGATCGGCATCCCGACGGTGGTGCTGTTCGAGCTGATGACGGGCCTCGTGAAGAACCCGGGCGCCAATAAGCAGCGTGCCGAGCTGCACACCCTCGCCAACATGGTGCACCTGCTGGCGTTCGACGCGCACGCGGCCCAGGAGTCGGCCGTGCTCCGGGCGACCCTGGAGGCTGAGGGAGCGCGCATCGGTCCGTACGACACCCTCATCGCCGGCACGGCACTCGCCCACGGCGCCGTGCTCATCACCCGAAACACCCGCGAGTTCTCCCGCGTGCCGGGCCTGCGGTGTGAGAACTGGTTCTCCAAGGACACCCCATGACCACACGATACGAGGCGATCGACGCCGCGGCTGCGCGGATCCGTCGAGCGCACGAGACGCGCACGCCAGCGCGCAACCTCCGCGATCTGCTCGATGGGAGCGACGTCGATGCCGGCTACGCGGTGCAGGAGATCAACACCGGTCACTGGCTCGAGTCGGGCCGGCGCCTGGTCGGGCGCAAGATCGGCCTGACCAGCCGCGCGGTGCAGTCGCAGCTGGGCGTCGATCAGCCTGACTACGGCATGCTCTGGGCGGACATGGCCTACGCGGACGGCGAGCCCATCCCCTTCCACCGCACCATGCAGCCGCGGGCGGAGGGCGAGATCGCGTTCGTGCTGGAGCGCGACCTCACCCACGCCGACGTCGTCATCACCGACGCCATCGCAGCGATCGCCTACGCGCTGCCGGCCATCGAGATCGTCGGGAGCCGCGTCGAGAACTGGGACATCCAGATCCTGGACACCATCGCGGACAACGCCAGCTCGGGCCTCTTCGTGCTCGGGACCCAGCCGCGCAAGCTGTCCGACTTCGACCCGCGCCTGTGCGGCATGGTCATGGAGCGCCGCGGCGACCCGATCAGCGTCGGCGCCGGGGCCGCCTGCCTGGGCAACCCGCTCACGGCCGTCACCTGGCTCGCCCGCAAGATGGTCGAGGTCGGAAGCCCACTTCGGGCCGGCGACATCGTGCTGTCCGGCGCGCTGGGCCCGCTCGCCCCCATCGCCCCCGGCGACGTCGTCGAGTGCCGGATCAACGGCCTCGGAGCGGTCCGCGCGGTGTTCGAGGAGGAGGCATGACCATCAAGTGCGCCGTGCTCGGCTCCGGCAACATCGGGACCGACCTGCTCATCAAGCTGCTGCGCCGCAAGCCGCAGGTCCTGGAGCCCGTCGCCATGGTCGGCATCGACGCCGAGTCCGACGGCCTCGCCCGCGCTCGCCGCCTGGGCGTGTGGGCCACCCACGAGGGCATCCACGGCCTCGTCGCCAACACGGAGCTCTGGGACCAGATCGAGGTCGTCTTCGACGCGACCAGCGCCAAGGCCCACGAGAAGCTGCACGCGCCCATCCTGAAGCAGCACGGCAAGCAGGCCATCGACCTGACGCCGGCCGCGGTCGGCCCCTACTGCGTGCCCGTGGTCAACCTCGAGGCGCACCTCGACGCGGGCAACGTGAACATGGTGACCTGCGGCGGTCAGGCGACCATCCCCATGGTGGCTGCGGTCGGAAAGGTCGCCAAGGTCCACTACGGCGAGATCATCGCGAGCATCAGCTCCAAGTCCGCCGGCCCGGGCACCCGTGCCAACATCGACGAGTTCACCGAGACCACCTCCAAGGCCATCGAGGACGTCGGCGGCGCCGACCGCGGCAAGGCGATCATCATCCTCAACCCGGCCGATCCGCCGCTCATCATGCGGGACACGGTCTACACGCTCTCCGACCCCGCCGACCAGGACGCCATCCGCGCCAGCGTCGAGCAGATGGTGAAGGACGTCCAGCAGTACGTGCCCGGCTACCGTCTCAAGCAGGACGTGCAGTTCGAGCTGCACGAGCGGGTCCGGGTCCCCAAGCTGGGAACGTTCGAGAACGTGCTCCAGACCTCCATCTTCCTCGAGGTCGAGGGCGCGGCGCACTACCTGCCCGCCTACGCCGGCAACCTCGACATCATGACGTCCGCCGCCCTGCGCACCGGCGAGCGGGTCATGGAGCTCAAGCACCCGGAGGTGGCGCGTGGCTGAGAAGACCAACCCCTCCAAGCGCCGGGACAAGCTCTGGATCCAGGACGTCACCCTGCGCGACGGCATGCACGCCATCCGCCACCAGTACGGCATCGACCACGCGGTCGCCATCGCGAAGGCCCTCGACAACGCCGGCGTGGACGGCATCAGCGTGGCCCACGGCGACGGGCTGGCCGGCTCCTCGTTCAACTACGGCTTCGGCGCCCACGATGACCTCGACTGGATCGCCGCGGTCGCCGACGTCGTCGAGCACGCGACGCTCTCGACGCTGATCCTGCCCGGCATCGCGACCCGCACGGAGCTGAAGGAGGCGTACGACGCCGGTGTTCGCTCGGTGCGCGTCGCGACCCACTGCACCGAGGCCGACATCGCGAAGCAGCACATGGAGCTGGCGCGCGAGATGGGCATGGACGTGGTCGGCTTCCTGATGATGAGCCACATGATCGAGCCCGAGCACCTGGCCCGGCAGGCCAAGCTCATGGAGAGCTACGGCGCCCACTGCATCTACGTCACCGACTCCGGCGGGCGCCTCACCATGGACCAGGTGACCGCGCGCTTCCGGGCCTACGACGACGTGCTGGACGACACGACCGAGCGCGGCATCCACGCCCACCACAACCTCTCGCTCGGCGTCGCCAACTCGGTGCTCGCCGTGCAGCACGGTGCCGATCGGGTCGACGCCAGCCTGGCCGCCATGGGTGCCGGGGCCGGCAACGCCCCGCTCGAGGTCTTCTGCGCGGTCGCCGACCTGCAGGGCTGGGAGACCGGGGTGGACCTGTTCGCCCTCATGGACGCCGCGGAGGACCTGGTCCGACCGCTCCAGGAGCGCCCGGTGCGGGTCGACCGCGAGACCCTGACGCTCGGCTACGCGGGCGTGTACAGCAGCTTCCTCCGCCACGCCGAGAAGGCGAGCGCCCGCTACGGCATCGACACCCGCGAGATCCTGGTCGAGCTGGGGCGTCGCCGCATGGTGGGCGGGCAGGAGGACATGATCGTAGACGTGGCGTTGGACCTGGTGAACCGCAAGAAGGCCGAACAGATGGCCGCCGACCTGCAGACCGTGAAGGTCGAAGCGAAGGAGGAAGCATGAGCGCCGATCCCGCGGAGCTGGCCCGCATCGTCGACGAGGCCGCGCGCACGGGCACCGCCATCCCGCAGCTCTCGAACACCCACGGCGAGATGAGCATCGATGCCGCCTATGCCGTGCAGGCCCTGTCCATGGGCCGCCGCTTCGGCCGCGGCGAGCGCCTGGTGGGCATCAAGATGGGCTTCACCAGCCGCGCCAAGATGGTGCAGATGGGCCTGTCCGACATGATCTGGGGTCGGCTGACCTCGGGCATGCAGCTGGAGGACGGCGGCAGCATGGCGTTCTCCAGCTACGTGCACCCGCGCTTCGAGCCGGAGGTGGCCTTCGTCATGAAGAAGCGCCTCGCCGGACCGGTCTCGCCTGCCCAGGCCCTGGCCGCGGTCGAGGCGGTGTGCGTGGCCATGGAGATCATCGACAGCCGCTACGAGAACTTCAAGTTCTCCCTGTCCGACGTCATTGCCGACAACTCCAGCAGCTCGGGCTTCGTGCTGGGCCCGTGGCGGAGCCCCGACGTGGACCTCGCCAACCTGGGCATGATCTGCGAGATCGACGGCAAGCCCGTGCAGATCGGCTCCACCGCCGCCATCCTCGGTCACCCGGTGCGCAGCCTGGCCGCTGCCAGCCGCATCGTCGCCGAGCACGGCATGGCGCTCGAGCCGGGGTGGGTCGTCATGGCCGGCGGAGCCACCGCCGCCACCTACGTCAAGCCCGGCAACCACTTGCGGGTCGTGGCCGAGAACCTGGGTTCTGTCGGCCTGCACGTGGGGGAGTGAGATGTCCCTGACCCTGGCCCAGGCCCGCACCATGATCGACGCCGCGCTGGTCGAGGCGGAGCGCCTGGGCACGAAGATGAACGTGGCGGTGGTCGATCCGGGGGGCAACCTGATCGCCCACGTGCGCATGGACGGCTCCTTCTTCGGCAGCGTCGGCATCAGCATCGACAAGGCCTGGTCGAGCGCGGCGTTCCGCATGCCCACGTCACACCTGCAGGGCATCAGCAAGCCCGACGGTCCGGCGTGGGGCTTCGCCCACAACAACGGTGGCCGCGCCATGGTCTTCCCGGGCGGGCTGCCGGTGTTCCA
>CALATR010000097.1 GCA_937891875.1 uncultured Pseudomonadota bacterium
ACCGTGGTCGCGGGCGGGGACGCGATCCTGCTCCGCCCGGACGTCGACACATCCGGGCGCTACCGTGTGCGCGACGGGGGACTCGTGCCTTGCTGATCGACCTGGTCGTCCTCGGACTCGCTCTGGGCGGACTTCCGTGGCTCCTCTCCGCGCTGCTCCTACCACGCTGGCTGCGGCGTACCCGCGTGCGTCTGCCCGGTTCCGCACACCCGGTGTTCGATCGCGTGCGGGTGGTGGTGCCCGCCCGCGACGAGGCCGCCACCATCGGGCGCGCCGTGCAGGCGCTGCGGGCCGTGCCTGGCCGTGTCACCGTGCGGATCATCGACGACCACAGCACCGACGGTACCAACTACCTGGCGTTCCAGGCCATCTCCGACGACCCCCGCTTCCGTGTGGTCCCGGGCCGGGACCTTCCCCCGGGGTGGGGCGGCAAGGCGTTCGCGTGCAGCCAGGGGGTCGACGGTCCGGCCGAGTGGCTGCTCTTCGTAGACGCCGACGTCATCGTCGACCCCCGCCTGCCCCAGACGCTGCAGCGTATCGCCCTCGATCGCGGCTCCGACCTCATCTCCGCCTTCGGCACCTGGGAGCTGCCCTCCTTCGGCGCCCAGTGGCTGGTGCCCGCCCTCGGCTGGATCGTGCGCGGCGCCGTCGACGCGGGCCGTGTCGCCGCAGGACGGCAGGCGTTCGCCAACGGGCAGGTGATCCTGGTGCGCCGCTCCACCTACGAGCGCATCGGCGGACACGGCGCAGTGCGCGGCGAGGTGCTCGACGACGTGGGGCTCGCGGCGGCCGTCCAGCGGGCCGGTGGTCGGGTCGACATCGTCTACTGCCCCGAGGGGTTCATGGTGCGCGCCTACGAGTCCGCCAGCGACCTGATGCGCGGCTACCGCAAGAACCTGCACGCCGGCCTGGGGCGTCGGCGCTGGCTCGGCGTGCTCGCCGCGATCGGCGTGTTGTGGGCCTTCGTCGGACCGTTCGTCGGGCTCGTGCTGGCGGTGTCCGGCGGCTCCGTCCTGGTGGGGGCGCCCGCCTGTCTCGCCGGGGTGGCGCTGATGCTCGCCGTTCGCGTCGTGCTGGAGCGCATCGAGGGGCGCTCCGGCGTCATGGCCGCCTTCCAGCCCTTCGCCGGCCTGCCGATCGCCTGGGTGTTCCTGACCAGCGCGCTGGGCCGGAGCGCGTCGTGGAAGGGGAGGGAGTTCATCGATGGACGCGTCGGTGACGGTGCGCACTGACGGCAGCTTCGGGCGGAGAACGTCAGGGATCGGGCCCGCAAACGAAGAACCCCCGCTCACGGGTGTGAGCAGGGGTTCGATGTGGAGCGGGTGAACAGATTCGAACTGTCGACAGCCACGTTGGCAACGTGGGGCTCTACCACTGAGCTACACCCGCGAGGGGTCTCACCCTCAGGATGAGAGAGAGAGAAAACCCCCGCTCACGGTTGCGAGCGGGGGTTCGATG
>CALATR010000098.1 GCA_937891875.1 uncultured Pseudomonadota bacterium
CCGACAGTCTCTTCACGGCCGACGGCCACCGCCACAGGTGATCGCGGCACAACATCGGCCTCGAAACCGCGGTTCTCCGAACTGATCAAGCAGTACTAGGAGACTGCGGGAAAGCTCGGTTTCGACCTTGGATCGATCGCTTTCGGCTACCCGGTAGCGGCAAGGGTGGCAGGCGACCGTGATGTGTGTGATCGGCTGATGTGCAAGCAACAACCAACACAACACAGCACGGCGCAAGTCTCTCTCACCCGGTCGGTGTGACGAGGCAAGCGCGGTGGAGGTGACATGCCCCTCAAGCGCTTCCCGCAGCTCTCGGTGTTCGACCCGGTCGCGCTCTCTGGTGACTGCCTGACCGAGGGAACGGTCCCGTGGCTGCTTCGAACGATGGGTAGTCGACTCATGCCAGCGTGGCTGGCCAGTGAGTGGCGCGGTTCGGGCACGTCTGGTCGCGATGCGTGGCCGGCGGATGTGCTCGTGCGACTCCTCCTTCTTCGCTGGTCGGACGGCGAAACATCCAGGAGGAAAGTCTGTCGTCGCGCGCAGGTGGACCTCCAGTGGCGGGCGGCGATGGGGCTGCCGATGACGGGTGTGTCGCCGACGGAGAAGACGGTGCGCGAGTTCGAGCGGTGGCTGGCGACGAGGAGTCACGAGAGCGACCTTCCGCGCTACCTGCTGCTTCACATGTGGATCGCGCAGATGGTGCTTTCCTCCGTCAAGGAGGCCGACCGACTCTGGATGATGGATGGAACGCCGATGTTCTGCTTCGGCGCGCTGCGCGGAACAGTGGGCATGCTCGGCGACGGGCTTCGTGGGCTTCTCCGCCGATACGCGAAGTGGACGAAGCAGCCGTTCGCCAAGGTGGCCACGGAACTGGCTGTTCCGTGGGTTCGGGCCAAGAGCACAAAGGGCGGACTCTGTCCGGACTGGAGAGACCGTGAGGCCCGTCAGGCAGCCATTCATCGGCTTGCCACCGACGTCACTCGCGTCGCCCAGGCGATGGTTGAGCGCGCCGACGATGTGCCGCACAAGCATCGCGCCTTCGTGCATCAGCGCTGCTCGGCGCTGCTGAAGATCCTCCAAGATGACTTCGACGTGGACGACAACGGCAAGCTGGTCATCGCCACTCGCGTAGCGGCGGACCGCTTGGTCAGCATCACGGAGCCGGAGGCGCGCTCGGGGCGCAAGTCCAAGAGCCAGACCTTCAAGGGCTTCAAGCTCCATGTGCTCGGCGATCTCGTCAGTGGCGTCGTTGCCGCCATCCGCGTCACGGCAGGCAACGTCGGTGAGGGCACCGAAGGCATGACCCTGCTCCAGCGCGCGCGAGAGCTGGTCCCCGCTGTGGACCGCGTCCTCGGCGACACCGCGTACGGCGGCACGCCTCTGCGAATCGAGGCGGCAGAGCTCGGGGTGGAGATCGTCGCGCCACCACCGCCGATCAGCTTGCGGGAGGGTTCGAACACCCTCGGGAAACATGAGTTCGACGTCGACTTCGCCGCTCTCGAGGCCACATGTCCGGCCGGAGTCACAACGGCCGACCATCGCGTGAGGACGTCCAAGAACGGCGTGAAGCGCAGCGTCTTCTCATGGCCGGTGTCCGTGTGCGCGGCGTGCCCGATGCGCAACCGGTGTCGGCCCGGCTGGGAGCCTCCTCCCCCCGGACCAACGCCGCGCGGACGCCCTCACTGTGGCAAGAGACTGCAGTTGCACCCGAACGAGCGGCTCCTCCGGGAAGTCCGCGCTCGGTGGAACACCGAGGACTATCGCCGCGAATACCGACGGCGCATCGAGGGAGAGCGTCTCGTGCGCGGCATCACCCGACGCGGCGGCAGGCAGGCGGCTGCCTTCGGACTGGTCGCTGCCAACCTCCAGGCGCATCTGATCGCCATGGTCTGCAACCTCGGGGTGCTCGCTCGACAATCCGTAGAGAGCCCTCCTGCGCCACCTGTCCTCCCCCTCTTCGAGGAAGCCCACTGAAAAACTGCTGAAATCGAAAATCTCGCGATCGCGCCTTCGGCGCGGCGGATGTGTGTGCCCGGGTCATCCGCGCTGCAGCCTCGTGATTCGCGAGAATATGATTATCAACTACTCTTTCCCGCAGTCTCCTAGGGGCTCGCGCGCTCGCGCACCCACGCCGTCCAGAGCTGCTCGATGCGAGCCAGGGGCTCCCCCGCGTCCGCCTCGTCGACCGGCGCGACCACCGGCCGGAACGCCATCGCCAGCTCGAAGTCGAGCAGGTGCTCGACCGCGACATCGTCCTCGGACTTCCCTGGGTCCGGGGATGGCGACTCGGCAGCCAGCGCGCTCGCCCACTGCGACAGCTGCGTCGCAGCCCGACGCAGATCCCGGAAGCGTCCAGCGTCGTCGACCCCGTGCCGCTCGAGCACGTGGACCACCACGCTCATCGCCACCTGCCGCGGCGTGGACGATCGCTGCTCCGTCTGCTCCAGCACCCGCCAGGCTTGAACGCTCCCACCGACCACCTGCGCCGCATCCGCGCGAGCCACGGCGAAGCGGACCTCCTCATCCCCTCGCCGGACCGCGACACGCCAGTCCTGACGGCGGGCGGCCACGTCCAGCGCACAGCTCCCCACGGGAGTGGACACCTGACGCCGCCCGTCCGACGCCGCCTCCCACACCCGGGCCAGGGCGGCGAGCTCATCCTGGGACACCGGTCCGCAGGTGCCCACCCGCTGGCCCACCTGCACCGCGACCGTCGGCTCCAGCAAGTCCCCGACGACGGCCAGTCGACCGGCGGGAAGGCATGCGGACAGGAGCAGCGACAGATGGAGCCAGCGGACAGGACACCTCGGAGCAGGACGACTCTACAGTCCGCGAAGCAGTCTACGAACGCGTCGAGCGCGGATGCCGTGTACAGGGTGTGAACGCTCCCCCGGCTCCAGCCCCGGGGGGGCGTCCCGGGTCAGAGCAACGCGCTGAGTGCGGCGATGAGCTGCTCATCTCGTCTGGCGACCGTGGTCGGCGCCGGCACACCTGTCGCATCCTCCACGAAGCGCCAGTAGGGCTCTCCACCAGACTGGCTGGCGGTGGTCGACAGGTCGGGTTCTGGAGCGATCGGCTCGCAGCCGCAACCCCTCCAGATGCCCATCGCGGTATCTCGGAGAGCGCCTGCGGCCCATCGCTCGATCGCCCCGGAGCGGCGCGACTCCGGGATGGACCACCAGGACTTGTTGAGGGCCGAGTGGAAAATGGAGAGAGAGCCCAGCTCGGTCGTCCAGTCGTAGAAGACCACCCACGACAGCCAGCGGCTCGACTGACTCGGCAGGGCTCGACGGACCCACCCCGCCACGGCGCCGCCAGACTCCACCAACGCGGGCAGCCTCCGGACGAGCGGATCATCTTCGACTGGAGCCGGACCGCGGTCATCCAGACTCCTGACCATGGCGGACTGGACCGCGCTGGACCACCCCCCGCGGCTGTCGAGCGCGACCTCCACCAGTGCCTCCCGAGCCTTCCTCGCCTCATCCTCCACCAGAGAGTTTAGAAGGCTGATCCTCGTGTTTCGCTCCACCATCGCTTCCTGCAGATCCGACGGCAGACTGGGTCCTTCCAGCGCGATGTCCGACAGCAGCTTGGGGATCTTGCTGTCGTAGCGGCCGGGTCGCTTCGACCTGGCGATGAGGGCCTTCGCCAGGGAGCGGGCCTCCGCGTCGCGGCACTCGATGTCGGTCAGCAACACCAGAGTGAAGCGCACCACCTCGCGCCAGTCCGGGCTGTACGGATCGGCCTCCAGCACCTTCCGTCGGTCCGGGTCCCGCGCGGCTTCGACCCCGGCAAAGTACTCGGCGAAGGAGAGGTGAGCGAAGGCGTAGCGGCCGTCGTGAAAGAGCAGCGCGGTCTCCTCCTTGAGCTGGGCCAGGCGGTCTGCGGCCTGGGTTCTGGCCAGCTCCGGGTCGGGCTCGCGCTTCTGCTCGATACGGGTGAGCTCGGACAGCAGCTCGGCCTCGCTGGCCGGCTGACCGCCGCGCGAGACCATCCACCAGCCCAGCGGTCCCAGCACGCGGATGGCATCACCCCGCTTCAAGCGTCGGCGGTGCGCGGTACCAGGATTGCGTCTGGGTTGCCAGCGGCTGATCAGCAGCTCGGTGAGGTCGCGGTAGAGCACGGTGCGCTGTCCTGGCAGGTCCCGATCGACGTCGTCCAGAACGGCAAGGAAGACCAGCAACAGGGGATTTCGCGCCAGCTCGGTCAGGGACCGATCCTGCGTGATCCTCTCCACCAATCGGGTCGGGTCCTGCTCACGCCCCCGAAGCTCGGCAAACGCTCGCAGAAAGCCCTGGATGTCGTCCCTGTTGGCCGGCCGGAGGGTGCGGACATCCAGTCGTGAGCGGACGCGCTCCAGCTCCGGCGACAGATAGGATCGGGACGTGAGCAGGACCTGCTCGAGTCCGTGCTTGGTGGACCACTCGACGACTTCGTCCAGCACGCGTCGGCGGACGACGCGCTCGGGGATCTCGTCCAGACCGTCGAGCAGGAGAACGACGTCTTCCGGATGGTCACGGAGGGGCAGCCGCGCCTCCCCGACGGCTTCACCGGCGAACGCCTCACAGTAGTCGAGCAGCGGTAGTGCCCGCTCCCGTCGCGCCGCCGCGTAGCCCGCGAGGGGCACGAGGACCGGGACCCGCCCTTGCACGAACAGCGTGCTCGATCCCTCGGTGATGGCGTTGACCTCGTGTCTCAGCAGGGTGGTCTTTCCGGCTCCCGGTTGGGCCAGCACGACGACTGGCTTCGACTCCTCATCCTCCTCGTCGAAGCCGAGCGGGACGTACTCGCCCACGGCAGCCTGGAGCGGTCGCTTGTACCGCTCGACGCCGAGCGTGTCGGGGTCCGGCTCGGGCTCCTCCAGAAGGTCGATGTACAGCTCCTCCAGCGGCACCTTGCGAACCGCCACGTCCCTGGGGAGCAGACCGGTGAGATCCAGGTACCTATGCCGCTCGACCATGACCTGCCGCAGACGGGACGAGAGCGCGGACCAGTCTGCCGCCACCTGGACGTGGACCTGGAGTGTGAGATCCGGGGCCGTCAGCAGGTCGGTCGCCACGCTTCGTGCTTGGCGGAGCAACGTCGGCGAAGGACACGCTACGACCAGGGCTCGGGTCCCACGCAACAGGGAGTCGCGCCCGCGGTTGAGCTGCTCGAGCTCACGAGTCCGTTCGATGCTCCCATCAAACAGGAGGAACATCACGTTCCCCAGCCGATCGCCGATGGCCCGCTCCAGTGTGCTGGCCAGACTTGGCACAGCCTCCACCAACACCAACGTGCCGCGCGTGCCGCTCCGAAGGCTGGAGTCCTCGACAATCGCGTCAACGGCCTGCCCGACGTTCACGCTTCTTCGTCTCCCAGCGCCTTGTGGACGTACTCCACCAAGACCTCGTGTGGCCTGAACCAGAGGTCGTGGTTGCGGAAGCACGCAATGTGGTTCTCGAAGAACAGCTCGTCCGCCCGTTCTCCGGCAGGCAGCCGCTCTGTCTTCAGGACACGACCCAGGAGTCTCAGATCGGCCTCGTTGAGGGCCCCCTGAAAGCCATGACGCACCTGACGTACTGCCTCCTCGGCATCGGCCATGGTGATCCGGTCGCCCCGTCGTGCGCGGCATGCCTTGCCAGCCTCGTTCAGCAGCCGCAGGTAGTCGCGTACGTAGCCGGAGCTCATGGTGGCCAGGTGCCTCAGCGCATCATCTGAGACCATGTCGTCGGCCAGGTCCACCTGATCGAGCCCTCCAGGTGGGAGAGGGTAACTCCTGGACGAGGCGCGCAACCCCGCCAGCGCTGGTTGTCCCCCCCTACGCCCGCACGGCGTCCACGAAAAGGCCTTCCCCCCACCTACCAGAAGTGGGTCACCGTGGACACGACCCCCGAGGTGTTGCCATGGAAGTCCTCCGCTTCTGCGGTGATGAACACCTTCGTGGACTCCCAGGCGCCGGGGTAGTCGCACGGGTTGATCAGGTTCGAGAAGCGCATGTACGCGGTGGTGTAGAGCCCGTTCTCCACCGTGGAACCGATGCTGCCGGACTGGTAGACCGTGTGGGAGTAGGAGGGCCCCCCGCTCCCGCCTCCGACCTTGCACGAGTGGTGCAGCCAGTGGGTGAGCTTCACCCGGCTGGTCCCCCCCGAGTCGATGCCCGACCCGACGATGAAGAAGGGCTGGTCCGCGTCAGACATCACGAAGTGGAACCCACCGGCCGAGGAGTTGCCCACGACCTGGTGATCCCCGTCGTAGTAGAGCGTCGTGAAGGTCACGGGCTTCGCGCTGTCCGAGGCAGGCACGGTCACGGTGTACCAGTACTTGCAGCCTCCGAGGGCGGTCAGGGCGATGAGGGCAAGCCAGCGGGGATTCACGGGGACCTCCGGTCGATTCGTGGACACACGCTCCACGTACCGCGGACCGGGGCGTGACACGATCCCCTGCTTGAAAAGAAAAAACGCAGTTATCATCAATCCAATCAAGGATACCGACCCCCCGTCACAGGGCGTGCGCGCACACCCCTGCTCGGATCACCGAACGTGCGGCGCAGGGCAGATTGAACGCCTCCGAGCCCCAAATCCGTGGGCTGGCAGCGGCTCGCATACCCAACCGCATAGCGGGCACAAGACTTTCACCAAGCCCGCGCTGGGCCGGCAGTAGGGTGACCGCGCACCCTGGAGCTCGCCCGTGCCCACCGCCGCCAGCGCCCGCCTCGTCCATCGCGCGAGCGAGCTCGACGTTGCCTTGAACGACCTGCCGACCCGCCCGCCCGAGGTGGGGGTCGTGCTGGCCGACCCCGCCTTCTTTGACGTCGAGTACGTGATCAACGCCCACATGGTCGGCAACATCGGCTCCGTCGACCGGGCTCGTGCCCGACGGCAGTGGGAGGCCCTGCGCCAGACCTACGCCGGGCTTGGCTACGACATCCACGTCCTCGACCCGGTGCCAGGCCTGCCCGACCTGGTGTTCATGGCCAACCAGAGCTTTCCGGCCAGGCTGCCGACCGGCCAGTGGGCAGCCCTGTTGTCGTACATGCATGCGCCCGAGCGACGCGGCGAGGTCGAGCACGTGGCCGCGTGGTACCGCGACCGCGACGCCCACCTGGTGCACCTGGCCGACGCAGAGGTCCCCTTCGAGGGGATGGGAGACTGCCTGTGGCTGCCGGGCCGCCGCGGCGTGGTGGCCGGACACGGGTTCCGAACCCAGCCCCGGGCGCTGGGGCTGTTGTGCGAGACCCTCGACGTGCCCGTGCTCGCCCTGGAGCTGGTCGACGCGCGCTTCTATCACCTGGACACCTGCCTCTCCCTCATCACCGAGTCCACCGCCCTGTGGGTGCCAGACGCCTTCACCGCGGAGGGCCGGCAGCTGCTGCAGCAGGCCTTCGACACCCTGGTCGAGGTGCCTCTGGACGAAGCGACCGAGCTGCTGGCCTGCAACGGCCACTGTCCCGATCGCCAGCACTTCATCGTGCAGGCCGGTGCCGAGCGCACCAACGCCGCGGCGCGCGCCTTGGGCCTCACCGTGTTGGAGCTGGACACCACCGAGTTTCTCAAGAGCGGCGGCAGCGTCTACTGCATGAAGCTCATGCTGCCGTAGTCTCGCTCCTTCGCGCCGACCGACCTGCTGGCGCTCACCCGATCGCCGGCAGCACGTACTCCTCGGCCCAGATCAGCAGGGGCGCGATCCCCTCGCACGCACCGGAGACGCTGTCATACAGGCCGTCATCGTCGAGCTCCAGCGCCAGCTCGTCATCCAGGGCAAGCGTCTGGATCACGGCTCGCACCTCGGCGGGCAGTGACAGTCGGAAGCTGGACGTGTTCGGCGTCTGCACGAGCTGGACGAAGTCCACCGGGTCCATGGCGGCGATCCAGGCCGCCGCGTAGTGCTTCGCAAAGTCCGTGCTGCGACTCTCCACGTCCACCGTGGGTGCAGAGCCCGCGAATCCTGACGCGGCGACGTCCAGCTCCGTCCCGATGGCCAGCTCGTACAGCGCATTGGCTACTTCGTGTTCAGCGACGAGATCCAGCGCTCCGTCCGCCGCCCCCCGGACCACGTCGTGCCGATCCCGCAGGACCTCCAGCAGGTCGCCGACCATGCCGTGCAGCGAGCCAACGTCGCGCATGAGGTCGGCGATCCGCGCGTCCGCGGCGTAGGCGTGGCTGGCCTCCAGATCGGACGACGTCTTCTGGCGGGTGACCAGCGTGATCTTCAGCATGGCGTCCGCCATCTTGCCCATGGTTGCGATGGCACCAGCTACCGGACCACCCATGGCCGACATGGCGATGCCCACGACCGCGAGCGCCGCCTGCATCCCCTTGATCGCGTTCTTCTCGGCGTCCTCGATCGCCTCCACGGCACCGAGCACCGTGGCGTAGCCCGCGTCGTGGGCCCGATCGACGTCCAGCAGAAAGGACGTCCACTCGCCGGTACCTGCCAGCAGATCGTTCTCCACGTTGTCGAGCTTGCCGTCCGCCGAGGCGTACAGCGCCTCGATGGTGTCCAGGTCCGCGGCTCCGCTGTCCACGTCGGCGAACACGTCGAAGAACAGGTGACCGTCGCGTCCGGTCAGGCGATCGTCGTCGGCGACGGCCGCCGTGGCGTCGTGGGTACCCGGATCCTGGAGCATCCAGCGGCGTTCGTGCCTCCCTCCTTCCGTCCACGCCGACGACGCGGGCTCCCCCACGCCGGGCTCGATGGTGACGTTCGCGGCGTCGACCCCGTCCAGCAGGGCCTCCGCGCCGTCGCTGTCGTAGTTCGTGACCTGGGTGAGCGTGGCGCCTGTGCCCACCGCGACGCGATCGTCGTCCAGGCCCGCGAGGGTCCCGATCTCGCGGCCACCGTCCACCGACCAGAAGGCCGAGACGGCGATGGGGTCCACCGTGACCTCCGAGAAAGCCACAGACGAGTTCGGCGTGAGGTCGGTCCCGGGACATCCCAGGACCTCCGCCGTGACGGTGACCCCCTGCTTGCCCACATCCTGCGCGCGAACGTGCACGGCGACGCTGTCGTCCTGCGCCCCGTCGAGTTCGACCAGCTCCAGGCCGTCGGCGAGC
>CALATR010000099.1 GCA_937891875.1 uncultured Pseudomonadota bacterium
CGCCAGCAAGAGCATCAGCTACCGGCGTGGGTTCTGGGCTCGCCGCATGCTCACGGGCTCGTGCAAGAACGAGGTCCCCTACATGCAGGGACACGGCGGAAACCACGTGATCCTCATGCCCAGCGGCGCCATCGTGTTCCGCTTCTCCGATGAGAACTACGAGAACATCAAGCGGCTGGTGCGGGCGGTGGAGCGGGTGGAGTCTTCGTGCGAGTGAGCGGCTGCGGGAGGCGGGGGCAGCGCTGACGTTCATCCGTGGCGCGGGGTGTTCGTCCCGGCCGTACGATCGCGGACCAATCATACGTACGCAGCCGGACGTCGGAGCGGTCACCTTGAGGGTGTGCCCTGGAGGACGAGATGCTGCGACCCACCGCCCTGCTGCTGCTGCTGTGCGCCTGCGCGCCCACAGTGCCCGATCCGGAGCGCCCGGCTGACACCGGCGCTCCGGTCGACACCGGCGAGCCGATCGACACCGGGGAGCCGAGCGATCCGGACTGCGACGACGCGCTGACCGTGGGCGAGAGCTGGTCCTGGCTGTCCGAGGACTACGGCGCCTACCGGGGCCACGTGGGCTTCGACGCGGACGGCCGCCACCTGCGGTGGTCCATCGGCTACTACCGCAGCTTCGAGCGGATCTTCGACACAGCGACCGGCGAGGAGGTCGCCGCCGAGGATCTGGAGGACCTGTGGCGGCTCGACCGCCGCGGCGACCGGGTGGTCGACTTCTCCCCCAACTCCGGCACGGTGCGCGTGCGCGACGGGCGCGACGAGCAGGTCTTCCCGACCGACGGCGGCCAGCAGTTCAGCCCCGCCGTCCCGGTCCTGCTCACCGAGGACGCGCTGCTCACCGCACGGTGCGTCGACGACGGGCGCGTCGTGGTCGACCACTTCTGGTCGGACGGAACGGTCGGGCGCAGCTACGACGTGGACCTGCCCTGCCGAGGGTGGGGGCCCCGCCGACTGGCCTACGACGCCGAGGGCGAGCGGGTGCTGGTCGCGAGTCAGGACGGACTGGCCCTGATCGACCTGCAGGGCGGCGAGGTGCGGCTGTTGCTCGAGCCCCTCGTGACCCTGAGCCCGCCGTTCACCGAGGTCGCGTTCGCCCCCGACGGAGCTGCCGCCGTGGTCGACAAGGGCGAGCTACGGATCTACGACACCGAGACCGGCGAGCTCATCGCCGAGCGAGACGTGCGCACCACCACCGTGAACCGCAACATCTTCGCCCCCTCCGACGAGCGCGCCCCGTTCGCGTGGTCCGCCGACGGCCGGCTGCTCGCCCGCGGCCTCGACGACGACACGGTGGTCATCGAGCGCACCTGCGACGGCGCCGAGATCGCCGTCGTCGACGTGGACACGACCGTGCGCACCGTGCACCAGGACGAGCCCGGCGCCCCGTACGCGCTCGTGTTCTCGCCGGGGGGTGATCGGCTGATCCTGGTGTTCGAAGGCGGTCTACAGGGGGTCGAGCTGCGCTGATCCGAGGCGCTGCACCCAGCCTCGGGCGCCGTCCACCCGGATGCGATCGCCGTCCCTGAGGTGCCGGGTCGCGCCGTGCACGCCGACCACCGCGGGCAGGCCCAGCTCGCGCGCGACGACCGAGCCGTGGGACATGGTGCCGCCCACCTCGGTGACCAGGGCGGCGGCGGCGAGGAAGACGGGGGTCCAGCTGGGGTCGGTGTAGACGGTGACGAGGATGTCGCCCGGCTCGAGTCGAGCGTCGGCCACGTCCTGCACGACCCGGGCGCGCCCCTCGACGACCCCGCTGGAGACGGGCACGCCGACCAGCGTGCCGTCCGGGGCCCTGGTGGGGTCCATCGCCCCGTTCAGCGCCTCGCCGTCGGAGGTGAGCACCCGAGGCGGCGACAGGGCCGAGGCGGCGCGGATGGCCCGGCGACGGGTGGCGATGAGTGCCTCGTCGACCGGGTCGCCGCGGAGGAGGTCGCCGATCTCGGCCA
>CALATR010000100.1 GCA_937891875.1 uncultured Pseudomonadota bacterium
CCCTGCCGCCGGTCCTCTCGCTCAGCACCCCCGAGCAGGTCGCCCGCATCGTGCCGCCCGTGCTCGCCGGCGAGGAGATCGCCGCCCTCGCCATCACCGAGCCCGACACCGGCAGCGACGTGGCCGGCATCCGCACCCGGGCGGTCCGCGACGGCGATCACTACGTGCTGGACGGGGCCAAGACCTACATCACGTCCGGGGTGCGCGCGGACGTGGTGCTCACCCTCGCCCGCACCGGCGACGATCCCCACCAGGGGCTCACCTTCTTCGCAGTGCGGCGGGGAACGCCCGGTTTCAGCGTGTCTCGCGCCCTGCGCAAGACCGGCTGGTGGGCCAGCGACACCGCGGAGCTGTCCTTCGAGGGCTGCCGGGTGCCGGTCTCCGATCGCATCGGTCCCGAAGGATCGGGGTTCATCGCCCTGATGCACGACTTCTCGACCGAGCGGCTGATGCTCGCGGTCCAGGGCTACGCGCTCGCCGAGGCCGCGCTCGACGAGTCCATCGCCTGGGCCCGTCAGCGCAAGGCCTTCGGCCGGCCGATCGGCAAGTTCCAGGTGGTCAAGCACAAGCTCGCCCGCATGGCGACCCAGGTCACCTCCGCCAAGGCCCTCACCTACGCCGTCGCCGACCGGCTGCGCGACGGCCAGGCCGGCATGGCCGAGATCGCGATGGCCAAGAACCACGCGGCGGAGGTGGCGCAGGAGGTGTGCTGGGAGGCGGTGCAGATCCACGGCGGCATGGGCTACATGCGCGAGGCCAAGGTGGAGCGCTGGGCGCGGGATGCGCGGCTGCTGCCCATCGGCGGGGGGACGACCGAGATCATGAACGAGCTCATCGCCCGGGGACTCGGCCTGTGAGGATCGCCTGGCTGGCGCTGCTGACCCTGGGGTGCACCGGCACCGGGCCCGCCAGCGACGACACCGATCCGCCCGATCCCTACGCGGATCTCGACCTGCCGGTGCTCGGCCAGCCCGCCGCCCTGCCCACCAGCGGCTGGACCCGGGTCGAGGGCGTGGTGGAGTACGCCGAGGTCAGCGTCCGCGAGGAGCGGATGCCCGGCCCCCAGCTCCTCGGTGAGCCGACCTGGGAGGTGACCCGCGACCGCCTGTGCGAGTCCACCGATGATGCGTACCGTGAGGCGACCATCGCCGATCAGCGGGTCGACCCGGGCATGTGCGACGGTCCGGCCTTCTGCGCCTGGGCCGGTGACCGCCTGGAGGATCCGGCGACCCCCGGCGCGCTGCGAGACCTGCTCCTGCGCCGGCTGCCCGCCTGCCAGGATCAGCGTTCGCTGCGGATCATCCAGCAGACCCGCGCCGTCGACCTCATCGCCGAGGTCACCAGCTGGGACACCACCGGCGAGGCGCCGATCACCCCCGAGATCCTGACCGAGCTGCTCGATGATCTCGAGGCTGGCGAGCTGGTGGACCTGCCGGCCTACCTGCGCGCCCGGCGGGGCCTGGTCGAGCACGCGGACGCCCTGCGGACCGTGCTCGACGATCGGCGCCGCCAGGCGGTGGGCATGGAGCACCGCGACGCGATCGGCCGGGCGCTGGGCGCCTTCGAGGGCGAGGCGACGGTCTGGCGCAACAGCTGCCCCGACGCCGAGACCACCGGCTGCGAGACGGTCTACCTGGCCCCGCTGCAGGCGGACGCGGACCCCGGCAAGGCGCTGCACGACCAGGCCGCCCAGGGCACCGGGGGCCTGCGCGCGTGGGTGAACGCCTCCCTCGCCGCCGGGCTCACCCGAGAGGAGCTCGTCGGCGCCTTCCGCGGCTGCCTGGAGCAGGCCACCTGGAACGCCGGCGCTCACCAGGCCTGCGTCGAGCTCTTCTCCGAGTACGACGTGGACGCGCTCATCGCCGCGGCTCCCCGGCTGCTGGAGCGGGAGCTGATCCTGCACCCCGCCGCCCGCCGCAACCTGGCACTCGGCGCCCGTGGCCGCGGCAAGGCCCAGCTGGACGCGCTGGTCGAGGTGGGCCTGCTGCCCGCGGACCACGGGCTTCCCCCGCCCCGGGACTTCACCGGTGCCGAGGAGCTGATGGTGCGCGCCGGGGTCGCGGTCTGGACCTTCAGTGTCACGGGCGACTCCCTGACCCCGGACGCCGCCATCCACCGCTACGCCCACCTCGCCGGGGTCGGCCCGGTCCGGGTGCACGTCACCCCGCGCGACGACGCCTACCGGGTGATGGTCTGGTGCGGCGGGGAGCGCTTCGACGCCGTGCTCCGCGACGAGCCCGCCGACCAGCGCCCCATGGCCCGGGAGATCGCGGCGCTCATGAACACCATCGCCGAGCACCGCGGCCTCTCCCGGCGCCTGCTGGTGCAGCCCGGCGGAAGCCGCTGGACCGACCTCGCGGTGGTGGTTGGCGAGCCCGAGGCCCTCGAGGCCGGGGTGCGCGCCGGCTACCTCTCCGCACCCGTGCCCGACGCGCGCGAGTGGACGCGCGAGGTCTCGGTCCAGACCGCGGTCTACGACCCGACCGTGGTGGACACCGGCACCTGGTAGGCCGCAGGATCGCAGGTCTGCCGCCGAGCTTGGGATAGGCTGCCCCACCTCGGAACATCCAGTCAGGAGCATCCATGTCGAGCGACGTCGACGCCATCGTGATCGGCTCGGGAGCGGGCGGCCTCGCCGCAGCGGTGGCCCTGGCCCGGGCGGGCAAGAAGGTCCAGGTCTTCGAGCAGCACTACCTGCCCGGCGGCTGGTGCCACTCCTTCCCGCTCGAGGGCTTCCAGTTCAGCCCCGGCGTGCACTACATCGGCGCCCTCGACGAGCACGGCTTCCTCCGCCAGGTGTACGAGGGCCTCGGCGTCAGCGAGGATCTGGTGTTCCTCGAGCTGAACCCCGACGGCTACGACCACGTGCAGATCGGCCAGGAGAAGTTCGACATCCCCCGCGGCCGGGAGCTGTACGCCGAGCGCCTCAAGCAGCGCTTCCCCAGCGAGGCCGCCGGCATCGACCGCTACCTCGAGGACATGCACGGGCTCGCCAAGGAGCTCATGGGCGGCCTGCGCATGCGCGGCCTGCGCGACGTGCCGAAGTTCGCCACCTCGCGCACGGTGCGCTTCGGCCACCGTCCCCTCGCCCGCTACCTCGACGGCATCACCAAGGATCCGCTCCTGCGCGCGATCCTCACCATCCAGGCCGGCGACCACGGCATGCCGCCGTCCACCTGCCCGACCGCCATGCACGCGGCGATCGTCGCCCACTACTTCAAGGGTGGGTACTACCCGCGCGGCGGCGCCCGCAGCCTGCCCAAGGCCTTCCTCAAGCAGCTCCGCCGCCACGGGGGCAACATCAAGCTCCGCACCGCGGTGGAGCGGATCCTCGTCGAGGACGGCACCGCGGTGGGCGTGCGCCTCGCCGACGGCACCGAGGTCCGGGCGGACGTGGTCATCAGCAACGCCGATCCCGGCATCACATTCGGCGAGCTGGTCGGCCCGGAGCACACCCCGGCCAAGGTCGCGAAGCGGCTGCAGAAGACCACCTGGAGCATCTCCGGGATCTCCCTCTTCTTTGCCGTAGACATGGACGTGCGCGCCGCCGGGCTGGACTCGGGCAACGTCTGGTACAGCAAGACCCCGAACATCGAGGCCTTCTACGATCTGGTCAAGCGCAAGGACCTCTCCGGGCTGACCTCCTTGCCGGGCGCGTTCCTGACCACGACCACCCTCAAGGACCCCTCCAAGCGCCGCGACGACCTGCACACCATGGAGGCGTTCTGCTTCGTGGGCATGGAGCCCTTCGCGAAGTGGAAGGACTCGACCCACGAGGACCGCCCCGCCGACTACGAAGCCGAGAAGGCGCGGCTGACCGATCTGATGTTCGACACCCTGCACGACATCACCCCCGGCCTGCGCGATCACACCGTGTTCCACGCCCTCGGCACCCCGCTGACCAACCGCTTCTACGTCAACAGCACCGAGGGCAACCTGTACGGCACGGACAAGCGGCTGCGCCAGATCGGGCCCTTCGCCTGGAAGACCCGCACCG
The DNA here is from genome assembly GCA_937891875.1 of uncultured Pseudomonadota bacterium. Lineage (GTDB taxonomy): Bacteria > Myxococcota_A > UBA796 > UBA796 > REDI01. The sequence goes on from CALATR010000100.1 coordinate 3,998, forward strand.
CCATCCCGGGCCTGCACATGGTGGGCGCCTCCACGACCGGCCACGGCGTCGCCGGCGCGACCATGTCCGGCCTGTTCGCGGCCAAGGACATCCTCGGCTGCCGCCTCGACGAGCTGCTGGACGCCAAGGGACCCAGCCTGCAGACCTACCCCTGCGAGGATCCGACCAGCTGGCCCCAGGAGCTGCAGCCCCAGCGCGGCCCGCGTCCCGGCATGACCGAGGCGGCGCCGGTCGGCTGAGCTATCGGCGTTGGAAGACCATCAGCGTGGGTGCGACCGTGCCCGCGTCGAGCGCTTGGCGCAGGTTGGCGAACAGCGTCGGCCAGTCCGCCCCCATCAGGTGGCCCAGGTGGACCGCGGGACGGCGGGCGCCCTGGCTCGCGATCGCCTCCTGGACGAGCTCGGTGAGGTCCTCCTCCACCTCCTGGTGCAGTCCGGCGGCCTCGGCGGCCTCTCGGTAGGCCTCGACCCGGGCCAGGTGGTCGCTGTCCGGTCCGCTCGACCAGGGCACCGGGTAGTCCAGGGGCTCGTCCTCCTTGCGGACGATGTCGTAGACGACAAAGCGGGCACCACGTCGGAGCACTCGGGTCGCGCCCGCGAAGAGCCGGTCCTTGGCGGCGATGTTCATGCCCACGTGCAGCAGGGTCACGCCGTCGAAGTGCTCGTCGGGGAAGGGCGGCTGCAGAGCGTCGCCGACCTGGAAGCGGGTGCGGGCGGACAGTCCGCAGCGGCGGGACAGCTCGGTGGCGACCGCGACGAAGCCCGGGGTCAGGTCGAGCCCGGTGACCCGGCAGCCGGCCTGGCGGGCCAGGGTGCGCGCCGGTCCGCCGATCCCGCAGCCCAGGTCGAGCACCCGGTCCTCGGGCATGGTGCGCAGGGCGCGGCTCACCTCACGGGTGGCGAGCGCCCCGCCCAGGTGGAACTCGTCGCACGCAGCGAGGGCGTCGGGGTCGAGCAGGACGGGGTCGAGGCCGGCCTCGCGCACGGCCCCCAGCACCCGTGCGAGCACGTCTCCGCGGTCATAGTGGCGGACGGGCTCGGGGGAAGACAGGTGGGACATCAGGGCCTCCCTGCCTTTTCACGTAGCACCCTCCGGCGCTCACTGCAGCGGTCTGCTGCGGAGGCAGGTGGCGATCTCGGACAGCACGCCCTCGTCCGGGTGGCCGGCGCGCCAGAACAGGCGGAACCAGTCGGAGCTGGCGCGGACCTCGGGCACCAGCTCGACCAGGCGACCGGCGGCCAGGTCCGGGCCCACGAAGTAGCAGGGCAGCACGGCGATCCCGCGCCCGCGGAGCACCCAGTCCCGGATGGCGCCGATGGTGCCGAGGTGGCGGATCCCGGCGAAGGACCAGGCTTCCTCGGGAGGGGCGCGATCGCGCCAGTAGCGGAAGAGCGGCAGGTCGGGGCCGATGTCGACCAGGGTGTGGCGGGTCGCGTCGGCGACGCCGCGCAGGGGGCGCTCGGCGAGGAGCTCGGGGGCGGCGACGAACTGGTAGGCCTCCTCGTGCAGGGGTCGGGTGGCGAGCGCACTCTCGACGAGACGCATGCTGCCGATCACCGCGTCCACCTCGCCGTGGCGCAGGGCCTCGAGCAGGGCGGGGGTGTCGCCGAAGACCAGGTGCACCGTCCACTTCGGGTGGGTCTCGGCCAGCGCGTCGAGGGCGGGCAGCACCCAGGACAGGCCCAGCTCGAAGCGGGTGCCGAGGGTCAGGACTACCGGGAGATCCTCGTCTTCTCCGAGGATCGCACCCCGGCAGGCCAGGGCCTCGGACAGGGCCTTGCGCGCCTGGGGCAGCAGGCGGTGGCCGGCTGCGGTCAGGCGGATGCTGCGGGAGGTGCGCTCGAACAGGAGCACGCCGAGGTCCTCCTCCAGCCGCTTCATGCGATCGGAGAAGGCCGCGGGGGACAGGGCGACGGCGCGGGCGGCCGCACGAAAGCTGCCCCGCTCGGCAGCGGCGAGGAAGCAGCGCAGGGACTCGAGGTCGGGCAGGCTCACGCGGTGGCAGTCCCCCTGGCGGCCCGGTGGACCTCGCCGACCCGGGCGCGGGCCTCGTCGCCGAGGGGACCGGCGACCTCGTGGCGCGAGGCCCAGGCGGCGCTCGCCGGAAGACCGGCCGCGTCGAGGCCGGGCACGATGATCTGCTCGATGGTGGCGCGCAGCAGTGCCCTGGCCTCGCTCCCGCTGCACAGGCCCAGGGTCTCGCCACCGACGGGGGGCGAAGCGTCGGGCAGGTGGGCGAGCTCGTGGGCCTCGAGGTGGGCGAAGGCGACGCGGAGGTAGGCGCCGACGCGCTCGAGGGCCTCGGGGTCGTCGGTGGGCACCAGCTCGGGCAGGCGGCGCCAGCCGAAGTTGGCGTGACCGCACTCGTCGGCCCAGATGGTGGTCAGCAGCTCGTGCAGGGGACCGTCTGGGAGCTGCTCGCGCTCGAGCCCGATGAGCGAGACGGCGACGGTCTCGGACAGGCAGCAGATCGAGATCAGGTTGCGCAGGGCCGCCTCGCGGGGGCCGACGTCCTCGTGGGCGGGCACCTCGGCGTCCGGCGGGAGCTCGGAGCGGGCCTGCCCGCCCAGCGCCTCGACCACCGCCCCACAGAGCACGCCGTGGTGGCGCTCCTCATCCGCGAACCCACGACAACGGGCGATCGACGCCTCATCCAGGCCGGCCGCCTCCAGCTGGGTCGCGAGCGCCTCGAAGACCACCGCCGAGCGGTACTCGTTGATCATGCGCGCCCGCCAGGTCCCGATGGCGAGGGTGCGCAGCCCGGGGGCGACCTCGAGCGCGGGGGCGTGCTCGCGGGCCTGGGCGCGCAGGTCGAGGATCGGGTGGCTCATGCGACGGCCCGGGCAGCGGGTGCGGGCATGCGCGGCGGGGCCGGCGGGGC
>CALATR010000101.1 GCA_937891875.1 uncultured Pseudomonadota bacterium
AAACGCCGAAGGCGGATCGAGTGGGAGCAGGTGTCCTTCGCGTGGTTTGGCGCAGCGTCCGACGTCGGAGGCGCCGATCAAGCTCGGCGGAGGCTCACCGTGCTGGCTTTGCAGCACAGGCCGCTACTCGGCGGCGTCTCCGTCGCTGGCCTCGTCGGACGCTTCAGCCGGCAACGCCGGGATCTCGGCGATCAGGTAGTACTTGCCGGGACCGTAGGTGAGCTTCGGGCTGAAGGGCTCGAGGATCCGGGTGTCGAGGGGCTCGACGTGGAAGGTGTCGAGCCACTTGCGCAGGCCCTGGCGCATGGGGGTGCGCATGCCGGACAGGTCGGCGAAGTCGACGATGACCACGCGGCCGCCCGGCGCCAGGGAGCGGCGGGCGTTGTCGAGGGCTGCGTGCTCGTCCTGCACCATCGACAGGCAGTAGCTGAACATCACGATGTCCGGCTTGTCGCCCAGGAGCTCGGTGTAGTCGGCGTTCTCGGCGAAGCCGTGCTGGAGCTGGGCCCACGGGCAGCGCTGCTGGGCGTGCTCCAGCATCTCGTCGCTGGCCTCGATGCCGCCGAGAATGGCGGATGGACGCCCCTCGTGGAGCATGCGCAGGTTGCGCCCGGTGCCCGGACCGATCTCGATGAGTCGCTTCCAGGAGCCGTCCGCGAGCAGGTCCTTGATCGCCCGATCCCGGCCGAACAGGTAGTACTTGCGGGTGACGTCGTAGATGTGCCGCGCCCAGCCGTAGTAGCTGTTGAGGAAGGAGCGGTGATCCTCGGTCGTGCCGGAGGTCTGGGGCATCGGGGGCCTCGGACGGTGGTGCTAGTGGTGGACCCGGTAGAAGGCGACCTTGCGGTACTGGCGACTGCGGTCGGTGGCGGTGCCGTCGTCGCTGGCTTCGACCATGGGCACGAAGCGGTCCGCATAGCCCACGTTCTCGACCATGCTCTGCCCCTCGACCGAGCGGGCGAGCACGACGGCACCGTCCCGGCTGGTCCGGTAGATCTCGTCGAGCAGGTGGCGCTGGGCGTCGTGGTCGAGCCAGTCGGGCGCGTCGCACAGGGTGTAGTGCGACCACGTCTCGGGGCCGGCCTTGGAGAGGACCTCGAACAGGTTGCGGTTGTGGTAGCGCACGGACGTGGGTGCCCGGTTGCTCCGCTCCCAGCGGTCCTTTCGCAGATAGGGCGGGACCGCGTCCTCGTTGTCGTGGTTGAACTCGCCGGCGACCGTGTACCAGACGAACCAGTTGGTCTCGCAATCGGTCGCCGCCACGCGCTTGAGGTGCTCGATGAAGAAGTCGGTGATGTTCATGCCCTCGGTCTGCACGATGCGATCGCGCTGCTGGAAGTTGATGCCCAGGGACACCAGCTGCAGCGGGCTCTTCATCACAGCCTTCATGGCGGGCTTGTCGAGGACGGGACGCACGCGCTCGTCGATGATGCGCATGCGCTCCTCGGGGGACTCCTTGACCACCTGACGCAGCCAGTTGGCGTCGGCCCCCACCTGCCGGCGGAAGGCGCCGAGCATCTGGGCGGTCATGCCCTGGTGGAGCATGGACTTCTCGAACCGGTCGTGGTGGCGCTTCCAGTAGCGCTGCATCCAGCGGGGCAGGGTGTCCGTCAGGCGGCGGACCGTGCGCTCCGGATCGCTGGCCCAGCCGCGCCCGAACAGATCGTAGAACTGGCTGTACGAGTCCATGCGCTGGGTGGCGGTGACCTTGAGGGCAGCCAGGGCGAGGTGGTGGGGGTTGATGTCCACCGCGTCGATACGCTGGGGGCGGCCGCTGGTCATGCCGGCGACGCCGCAGCCTGCACCGGTGATGCACAGCACGCTGCTGTCCTCGTCGATCCCCAGGTGACGCTCGTCGACCTCGGCGTCCTCCCAGAGGATGTTGTAGACGAAGATCTTGGAGAAGGTCCGCTGGAACAGCTTGTCCTTCAGGGCCATGGGAGGTCTCCGCGTCTGGAGTCGACCTGGGATGGGGCCGACCGGGCAGGGGCGCCGCCCTAACCCCCTCTACGCGGTCCGCGACTCGGCGCGCTTCTTGAACGCGTCGACGGTCGCGGGGAGTGCGCGGCCGGTCAGGGCCTTGACGACCGGGCCGGGCACGAAGCCGCGGGGCTTGACGTCGACGGTGTAGGTGGCCTTGGTGCGCCCGCCGAGGTCGACCAGCTCCCAGGAACCGTCGGACTGCTTCATGACGTTGCTGTCGTGCAGGCTCCAGCTGACCTTGTTGGGGCCGTGGTGAACCATCGCCAGGGTGTAGTGCACCTTCTTGCCCAGCACCTCGACCGCGTACGTCACCTTGGCGCCGGCGTCGTTCGCGTCGGCCACCGTGACCGTGCCCACGTTGTCGAGGAAGCTCGGGTAGGAGGCGTAGTCGGTGATGACGTCGAAGACGGTCTCGATCGGGGCATCGATCTCGACGGTGCGGCTGGCTGCGGGCATGAGGTCCTCCTGCTACGGCCGCGCATGATACCCCCCGGGCCCCGAGGAGACACCGTGGTTCGAACCCTGCTCGTTGGCCTGCTGCTCGTCGGCGCGGGCTGTCCGGGTCCCAAGGTCGAGCCCGCCGCCGCCGCCACCGCGGAAGTGCCGCTCGAAGGGGGCTGGTTCCTGCTCGACACCCCGCTCGGCCCCCCGTCGGCCCGGCTGGTGCTCGGGGACGGCACCGCCCAGCTGCTCACTCTCGACGGCGGCCAGCTCGACTTCAACACCAGCCCCGAGGGGCGCGGGCTCGAGCTCCGCGGTCCGTACAACGTGCTCCTCGCCGATCGCACCGACCAGGGCGGACTCATCGTCTACACCGCGTCCGGCGCGACCTCCTACGCCTACCCCATCATCCCGCTCGATCCTGCCTTCCTGGGCGAGTGGCGCCTCCGCGATCCGGCCCTGCCGGCGGGTCGCACGCTGCGGGTGCTGAAGGGGAGCGGGGGCGCCGACAAGCTCGTCGCCGACGGGCGCACCTTCGATCTGTGGGCGGTGCGCCGTCCGGAGGGCCTGGCCTTCGTGGTGCTGCCGCCCGGCGCTGACGGACCGGCCCAGGGCGTGCTGTGGCAGCTGCACGGGATCGACGACGGCTGGCTCGTCACCGGTCCGCAGCCGGGCAAGGCGCACGTGCTGATGCGCCCGGACGGCGGTCCGGTGTGGGTGGGCGCGGACACGGGCGATGTGCCGGAGGGGCCGAACCCCTGGTTGCCGGCGGTGGAGTAGTCAGGCGTTCGGCTCGACCTCGAGCTCCACGTCGACCTGCACCGGCTGGGTCCACGCGGTGTCGGTCGGCGTGTCGGTAGACAGCTCCGCCTGCATGTCGCGCACCTCCAGCTCCAGCGCGACGGTCCATGCGGCCAGCCCGGCGATGCAGGCGGCGAGGACGAGCGTCGGAAGCAGGTTGGCGCGCATGATGGACTCCTGGGTTTGCCCCACACTCATGATGTGACACCGCAGCTGTCGTCTGGTGTCACCGAGGGTGAGGATTTTTCCAGGGTCGTCCGGAAGTAGACGTTCGAGGCCCGTCCTGGGGGGTGTCAGTGGGCGGGCACCTGGACCACGACCTCCATGAGGTTGCGGTCGCCGAGTCCGACCAGCACGACCCGACCTCCGTGGCGGGCGAGCACGCCGTCGGCCCCGCGAATGAGCCGGTCCCTGGCCGCGGCACCCAGGCGCACGCTGGTCCGGCCGACAAACGAGACGCTGTGGTGGTTCTCGCGCAGGTGCAGGGTGCACTCGCTGCCGGGGGTGCGCATGCCGAGACGCTCCACGAGGAGCTGCAGCAAGGTCGTGAGCAGGACCTCGGGCACGATGACCCGACGGGCGGGGCACTCTCCGACCAGGCGGACCGGTGATCGGGCGCAGAGCTGCAGCACGATGCGCGCCGCCGGGACGGGCGTCGGCGGTCCGTGCACCGAGGAGGCCAGATCGGCGATGACCAGCTGCAAGACGCCAAGATCGTCCATGGCGGCTTGGTTGTCTCGCGCGGCTACCGCTTCTCGGGCGTCCGCCGCCAACAACATGGCGGCGGTGAGCCGATCCTGCACCGCGGCCTCGTCAACGGGCGCGATGGCGTCGAGCTGCTCTGTCATGTGGTCCAACCCCAGCTGAAACGACGTTCCATCCGAGTAATATGACAGAGCAACGCGGCTTTCGCTACAGTCTCTCGCTGAGCCAGGCGACGAGGCGATCCTGGTGGACGCGCTCCTGCTCGCCGGTGTCGCGGTGGCGGATCGTGACGGTTCCATCGTCCAGGGAGTCGTGGTCCACGGTCACGCAGTACGGCGTGCCGGCCTCGTCCATGCGGGCGTAGCGCTTGCCGATGCTCTGCTTGACATCGTGCTGCACGACCCAGCGCTGGCGCAGGTCCATGAAGATCCGGTTGGAGAGCTCGGGCAGGCCGTCCTTCTTGGTCAGCGGGAAGATGCCGACCTTGATCGGGGCCAGGGACGGCTTGAGCCGCAGCAGCTCGGGGCTGGGACGGGAGTCGTCGACGTCGTAGGCGTCGCACAGCAGGGCGAGCACGCCGCGGGTGAGGCCGGCGGCGGGCTCGATGACGTCGGGCAGGTAGCGCTCGCGGGTCTGGGGATCGAAGAACTCCAGCTTCTTGCCGCTGTGCTCCTGGTGCTGGGTCAGGTCGAAGTTGGACCGGTGGGCGACGCCCTCCAGCTCGCCGAACTCGGGCTCGGTGAACGGGTAGCGATACTCGATGTCCACGGTGCCGGCGCCGTTCTTCGCGTAGTGGGCCAGCTCGTCCCGGTCGTGCTCACGCAGCATGAGGCGATCGGTGTCGAGGCCCTGCTCCTTCCACCAGTTCAGGCGTGCATCCGCCCAGTAGCGGAACCAGGTCTCGGCCTCGTCGGGGTGGCAGAACCACTCCATCTCCATCTGCTCGAACTCGCGGCTGCGGAAGATGAAGTTCCGCGGCGTCACCTCGTTGCGGAAGGCCTTGCCGACCTGGGCGATGCCGAAGG
>CALATR010000102.1 GCA_937891875.1 uncultured Pseudomonadota bacterium
ACCCGACGCTGCCGGTGGTGCCGAGGTTGCCGTTGCCCTTCTTGAAGTGGCTGCGGACATTGGCGACCGTGCGGGTGGGGTTGTCGGTGGCGGTCTCGACCAGGATGGCGACGCCGTGGGGGCCGTAGCCCTCGTAGATGAGCGTCTGGTAGTCCTCGGCGCCCTCTCCCGAGGCCCGGGCGATGGCGCTCTCGACCTTGTCCTTGGGCATGTTCGCGCTGCGTGCGTTCTGCACGGCGCGACGCAGGGCCGGGTTGGCGTCCGGGTCCGGGCCGCCCTCCTTCACCGCGATGACGATCTCCTTGGAGATGCGGGTGAAGGCCTTGGCGACGCGCGCGTTGCGCTTGAAGATCGTCGCCTTTCGCTTCTCGAACATGCGGCCCACCGGGTCCTCCCTGCGTCCGTCGGTGATGGCGGGGCGCGTAACCTGCCCGGGCGGGGGTAGGGGAGAGCGGTCCGGTGTTCGTGCCGGACAGGATCTGACCGATGGCCGGGATACGACGCCCAACCGTCGCCTGAACGAGCCGCAGGAACGCGCGTTGTCCTTCGCCCATCTCCACGTCCACAGCCAGTTCAGCCTGCTCAACGGCACCGCCAGTCCCGAGGCGCTCGCCAGGCGGGCGGCGGAGCTGGGCATGCCCGCCCTGGCGCTGACCGACTCGGCCAACCTCTTCGGCGGGGTCGCGTTCTACAAGGCGTGCAAGTCCGCGGGCATCCGCTCGGTTCTCGGCACCGAGATCACGGTCCAGCCGGAGGGCCTCGAGTTCAAGGATCCGGAGCGGGAGAACGGGGGCTACCAGCTGCGGCTGCTGGTCGAGAATGACCGGGGATACTCCAATATCTGCGCGCTGATCACCCGGGCGATCTACGACGGCATCCACTTCCGCCCGCGGATCGATCTCGACCTGTTGGAGCAGCACCGGGAAGGGCTCATCGTGCTGTCCGGCGGTGGAAAGGGCGTGCTCGGCCGCATGCTCCTGCAGGGCAAGGTGGACCGGGCCCGCCAGCGGCTGGTGGACCTGCGGGAGCGCCTCGGTGACGACCAGCTGTACCTGGAGCTCATCGACCTCGGCATCGAGGGGCACGATCTCCTGAACGATGCCGCGCGCCAGCTCTCGGCGGATCTCTCCATCGAGACCGTCGCCACCAACGCCGTGCACTACCTCAAGCCCGATGATGCCGGCGTGCTCGAGACCCTGCACGCCATCGGGCTGGGCTGCTCGCTCGATGATCCGTCCCGGCTGATGGTGCAGACGGACCAGGCGTGGCTGAAGTCCGAAGAGGAGATGCGGGCGATCTTCGCCGAGGATCCGGACGCCCTGTCCCGCACGGTCCAGCTCGCGGAGCGCTGCGACTACCACTACGACTTCAAGACCTACCACTTCCCGGCCACGACCCCGCCCGACTTCGTCATCGACGACAAGGGCCAGACCCTGCGCGGCCAGCCCGACACCGACGACAACTGGGCCTACTTCTACAAGGCCTTCCCGCCGCCCCGGGACTACGGCCTGCCCGACCCCGAGGACGCCATCCCGGACCGGCCCGACGGTGCGGGCAACCTGTGCGGCTACTTCGAGTGGTACTCGCGGGCCGGCCTCACCCTCCGGCTCGAGCAGATGGGCATCGGGGAGGAGCTGCACGCCGAGTACTGGGATCGGCTGCAGCGCGAGGTCGACATCATCAACCACATGGGCTTCCCGGCCTACATGTTGATCGTCGCCGAGTTCATCAACTGGTCCAAGGACAACGCCATCCCGGTCGGCCCGGGGCGCGGCTCGGCGGCGGGCAGCCTGGTCGCCTGGGCGATGCGGATCACCGACATCGATCCCATCCGCTACGGCCTGCTGTTCGAGCGGTTCCTCAACCCCGAGCGGGTGTCCATGCCCGACATCGACGTCGACTTCTGCCAGGACCGGCGGGAGGAGGCGATCGAGCACGTGCGGGTGAAGTACGGCGCACCCCTGGTCAGCCAGATCATCACGTACGGCACGCTCAAGGCCAAGGCGGCGGTCCGCGACGTGTGCCGGGTGCTGGAGATGAGCTTCGGCGACGCTGACCGCATCGCCAAGCTCATCCCCGATGACCTCAAGATCACCATCGACAAGGCGCTCGACCAGGTCGAGACCCTGAAGAACATGTACGAGGGGGATCCGAAGGTCCGGCGGGTCCTGGACCTGGCCCGCGAGGTCGAGGGGCTGTGCCGCCAGACCGGTGTGCACGCCGCTGGCGTCGTCATCGCCGACAAGCCGCTGGTCGAGTACGCCCCGCTCTACCGCGACGGCCCCGACGGTGGGCCGGTCGTGCAGTACGACATGAAGTCGGCCGAGAGCATCGGCCTCATCAAGTTCGACTTCCTCGGCCTCAAGACCCTCGACCAGATCCGGGACGCGGTCCACCTCATCGAGCGCAACCACGGCATCGCGGTCGACATGGCCCAGCTGCCGGTGGACGACGAGGCCACCTACGACATGCTGGGCGTGGGGGACGCGCTGGGCGTGTTCCAGCTGGAGTCCTCGGGCATGCGGGAGCTGCTCGGCCGGCTCAAGCCCAACTGCATCGACGACATGGTGGCGTTGGTCGCCCTGTATCGGCCGGGACCCCTGCAGTCGGGCATGACCGACGACTTCGTGGAGCGCAAGCACGGCCGCACCAAGGTCGAGTACCCGCTGCCCATGCTGGAGCCCATCCTCAAGGGCACCTACGGCACCATCATCTACCAGGAGCAGGTCATGCAGATCGCCCAGGAGATGGCCGGCTACTCCCTCGGGGAGGCCGACCTGCTCCGGCGGGCGATGGGCAAGAAGAAAGCCGAGGAGATGGAGAAGCAGAAGTCGCGCTTCGTCTCTGGCTCGGTCGAGGCGGGCATCGCGGAGGAGAAGGCGGTCGAGATCTTCGATCAGCTGGCCATGTTCGCCGCCTACGGCTTCAACAAGTCGCACAGCGCGGCCTACGGCTACGTCAGCTACCAGACCGCCTGGCTCAAGGCCCACTACCGGCCCGAGTACATGGCCGCATTGATGACGATCGAAGCGGCGAACACCGACAAGGTGCTCATGTACATCCGCGACTGCCAGGCCCACGGCATCCGGGTCGACAGCGTGTGCCTGAACCGCTCCATGTCCGCGTTCGAGGTGCCGCGTCCCGAGGATCGGCGGGCGGACGCCGACGGCAACGTCGAGGACGTCGTCATCTTCGGCATGAAGGCGGTGAAGAACGTCGGTGGCGGGGCGGTTGCCGCGATCATCGAGGCCCGGGAGAAGGCGGGCGGAAGGTTCGAGGACGCCTACGCCTTCTTCGAGCACGCGGACTTCCGGCGCATCAACAAGCGCGTCGTGGAGCAGCTCATCAAGGCGGGCGCCTTCGACTTCTCCAAGGTCCCGCGCCGGGCGCTCATGGAGGGGCTCGAGGACGCCATGTCCCTGGGGGCTCGCCAGCAGGCGGATCGGGCGGCGGGCCAGGTCTCGCTGTTCGGGGCACTGGCGGGTACGTCCAAGGTGAAGGCACCCCGCTTCCGCTTCCCGGACGTCGACGAGTGGCCCTTGACCGAGCGCCTCCAGCACGAGCGCGACGTGCTCGGCCTCTACCTGACCGGCCACCCGATGGAGGTCCACGGAGCCGACGTCGACCGCTTCGCCAGCGCCCCCATCGGCCAGCTCGACCAGCTCCAGGTCGGGGCGGAGGTGCGCGTGCTGGGCGTACCTGGGGACATCCGCACCGTGCGCACACGTGCCGGGGACCGCATGGCCTTCGTGCAGCTGGACGACGTGGACGCCAGCATCGAGTGCACCTTCTTCTCCGGCGCCTGGGCCCGCTCCCAGCGCACGGTCGAGTCCGGCGAGCCCATCCTGGTCAGCGGCACCCTGGAGGAGCGGGACGGCCTGCAGATCCGGGTGAACTCGGCGGAGCGCCTGGCGGACGCGCGAGCGCGAACCACGCGAGAAGTGACGTTCAGCCTCTCTTCCGAGGAACTGACCGGCAAGCGCCTGGAGCGCTTCACGAGGCTTCTGCAGGATCACCCGGGCACCTGCGCTGCCCGGGTGGTCGTGACCGTGCCCGGCCGCTTCCAGGCGACCCTGGGGCTGCCGCGCACCTCGGTGGACGCCGGCGCCCCCTTCGAGGAGCACCTGCTGTCCCTGTTCGGACGGCACGACGCGGTGGTCCTGCGTTAGGATCGGGGTCCCGCCGCGCGTCCCACCTCTGCGCCTCCCGCCCTGCGCCCCCACCCCGGCGACCCCATGCCGACCTCGTCCCCGATCCTGACGGCCTCGACCGGCCTGCTGCTCCTGCTGCTGTCGACCCTCGCGCGCTCCGAGGAGACCGCACCCGGCGAGCCCATCGAGGTGCGGGACGCGCTGTCCGGCGGGGCGGTCGTCAACTGGTCCCGGCTCACGGTCGAGGCCAGCTACAGCCACCAGGGCAGCGGCGTCGCCGGGCGGCAGCAGGCGACCGAGCAGCTCGCCCGCCAGCGGATCGGTCCCGCCATCCAGGACGGCATCCCGCAGGTCTACGCGACCTCTCCGCTGACCATCGGTGATCTGATGGAGCAGCCCGAGCACGGCGAGGTCCTTCGCAACCGCATCAAGCTGTGGGCGGTCTCCGAGGCCACCTACTTCGCCTCGGGCACGGTAGCGCTCGACGGCGAGCTGGACCTGACCGAGTACCTGCGTCCGTGGACCCGCGACAACGCCACCGAGCCCCCGGAGACACCCACGGTGTCGGCCTACACGGGACTGGTGATCGATGCCCGGAGCACCAGCGTGCAGCCGGCCTTTGCCCCGCGGATCCTGGGCACCGAGGGCGATGAGCTGTGGGACGGCAAGCTGTGGACCACGGCGGTGTTGGTGCGCTCGCCCGCGGTGTGGGTCGCCGATCCCGCGCACCCGGCCAGCGCGAGGGCAGGGGAGAGCCCGCTGGTCGTGAGCGCCCGGGCCGCGCGGGGGGCGGACCTCGTGCTCGACGTCGACGGCACCGCCGCCGTGCGCCGCCACCTCGTGGGATCCCCCGCTCTGGGGGAAGGCCGGGTGGTGGTCCTGGTCAGCCGGTGAGCGCGGCTCCTGGGCGCGAGGCGCTGCGCAGCCCCAGCCAGGTCTGGGCCGAGGATCGCGTGGACGTGCGATTCTGCGGTCGGGTCCCGTACCTGGACGCCCTGGCCTGGCAGCGCCAGCGGCGGGCGGACGTGATCGCGGGCGAGGCCCAGGAGGCCTTGTGGATGTTCGAGCACCCCTGGGTGCTCACCACCGGCCGGCGGCGGGTGCAGGACCTGCCCCCCGAGCCCTTCTGGGCACAGCGGGGGATCCCGGTCGTTCCGACCGAGCGGGGTGGCCTCGCGACCCTGCACGGCCCGGGGCAGCTGGTGGGCAGTCTCGTGCTGCGACTCAGATCGCGGGGGCTCGGCGTGCAGCGCACGGTGCGGGCGCTCGAGGAAGGGCTCATCCGCTGGCTGGCCGGTCTGGGAATCCGCGCCGCGCGCCGCGAGGGGGCTCCCGGGGTCTGGGTCGGAGGTGACAAGATCGCGAGCGTCGGCCTGCACATCCAGCGCGACGTGACCCTGCACGGCTTCGCCCTCAACCTGTCCGTACCCATCGAGCCCTACGGCTGGTTCGTGCCCTGCGGGGTGGCGGATGCGGGCACGACCTCGGTGCTCCTGCAGCGCGGCTCGGCACCGTCTCCCGGAGAAGCCGCCTCAGACGTCGCAGATCAGGTGATGTGGTCGTTGCTCGAATCCGCCGTTGACAGCCCCGCTGCTCACCGATAAACCCGGAGGGCTTCGCGGGGATGACCCCTGGGTCGACCTCGTAGAGCACTACACCGGAGCCCTGGTTCCGGATCCTGAAGGAACGTAGCTCAGCGGGAGAGCACTGCCCTGACACGGCAGGGGTCGGCGGTTCGAATCCGCCCGTTCCTATACACTTGCGGGCAGGGCATCATGCCCTGCCCGCTCTGTCTCAGGGCCCGCCCCGAGACCCCCAACGACCCACCCGAACAGAGAGCTGCCCTTGCGCCGTGGTCCCCGTCGCCGCCGTCCGCCGACACCCGAGAAGGATGACATCCGCGTCAACCGGCGCATTCGCGCGCCGCGCGTGCTGGTGATCGACGAGCAGGGGAACAAGCTCGGCGAGTTCATGACCCCCGATGCCGTCCGGCTCGCCCAGGAGCGCGGTCTGGATCTGGTCGAGGTCGCCCCCAACGCTCGTCCACCCGTCTGCCGCGTCGCTGACTACGGCAAGATGAAGTACGAGAAGAAGAAGCGGGATGCAGCCGCGCGCAAGAACCAGGCGCAGCAGCAGCTCAAGGAAGTCAAGGTCCGCCCCAAGACCGATGACCACGACATGGCGGTCAAGGTCGGCCACGCGCGCCGCTTCCTGGAGCAGGGCAACAAGGTCAAGGTCACCGTGCGCTTCCGCGGACGCGAGCGTGCCCACCTCGACATCGGCGCCCAGCAGTGCATGCGCGTCGCCGAGGCGGTCAAGGAGATCGGCATCGTGGAGAGCCCCCCGCGCATGGAGGGCCGCCAGATGTTCATGATCCTCGCCCCGGACAAGCGTGCCCTGGCTGCGCTGCAGAAGAAGCGCGCCGCCGAGGCCGCGGCTCGTGGGGAGGATCCCGCGGCCGCCGCCGAGCTGGATGATCTCGAAGACGACATCGACGACGATGACGACGATGACGACGACGATGATGACTACGACGACGATGAGGATGACGGCGACGACGAGGGCGACGACGAGGAGTAGGTCGGCCGGGACCCCGTCGCGGAGGTCTCCGTGACGGTGTCGCTGGCGCGATACCCACCCATCGATTAGACGCCCGGGTCGTTTGTGGAGCCCCACGGCTACCACATGATCGTATTCACCGAGACGTCCGGCCCCCCGGTCGGAGCAGGAGCTCTCGATGCCCAAGATGAAGTCCCACCGCGGTGCCGCCAAGCGCTTCAAGCTGACCGGCTCCGGCAAGGTCAAGTTCAAGCACGCCAACATGCAGCACAACTTCGGGTCCATGAGCAAGGTGCAGAAGAAGCGCCTGATCAAGACCGGCATCATGCGCGAAGAGGACGCCCGCAAGGTGCGTCGCATGCTGCGCGGCGGATAGACCAGTCACTTCGCTCGGCTTCGCCTCGCTGCGCGCATCGGCCTTCGGCCTTGCTTGCAGGTGAGTGCAGCCAACCAGGAGTCAGCTGACCGCAGCTGACTGCTCCCCCCACCAACCTCGCCGCCACCGTTCGGGATCCTCCGTTCCGGGAAGCGGCTCAAGCAGGAGGCCAGCATGGCCCGCGTCAAGCGCGCACAGATCCGCAAGGTGCGCAAGAAGAAGCTGTTCAAGCGCGCCAAGGGATTCTTCCTCGGTCGCAAGCTGTACCGCCAGGCGAAGGAGCACGTCCTCCGCGCCCAGGCGCAGGAGTTCGTCGGTCGCAAGCTGCGCAAGCGGCATTTCCGTCGTCTGTGGACCCAGCGCATCAACGCCGCGTCCCGCCTGCACGGGCTGTCCTACAGCAAGTTCATTCACGGCCTCAAGACGGCCAACATCGACCTGAACCGGAAGATGCTGGCAGACCTCGCCGTGAACGATCCGGCTGCCTTCAAGGCGGTCGTCGAGCAGGCGAAGGCTGCCATCAGCTGATGACCGGGCACCCCCGGCACCTGGCCCGACCACGTGCGCCCTTCTTCGGACGGCGCGCAGGTCGGGCCGCGCTGTTCCTGGGGGTGGTGCCCCTGCTCGCTGGTGCCGACTGCATCGGCAACTCCGACACCGGCTGGACTCGGTTCAACGGCGCGGACCAGGCCCTGACCATCCCGGTCGGGCCGGACGCGCCCACGGAACCGGCGTCGCTCACGCTGACCTCGACGACGGGTACGGTGGACGTCGGTACGTTCACGGTCACGCCGGGCGGTGGTCCGGTGGGCACGGAGCACGGCGTCGTGGTCGAGGTGTTCGATGACTACGAGGAGACCGTGGGCCGGGTGACCCTCGTCACCACCGGAGACCGCGGGACCCAGAAGCAC
>CALATR010000103.1 GCA_937891875.1 uncultured Pseudomonadota bacterium
CCGATCTGCTCGTCAGCGGCCTGCGCTCCCGGGACGGGCTCTGCCGCGCCCGCCTGCGCCGCCGCACCGCCCTCCGCCTGGATGATCGCCTGCTGCACACGTTCATCGACCAGGGGCTGCTGGCGCTCGACGGGGACGTGCTCCGGGTCACCGAGGCCGGCGTGCCTGTCGCGGACGGCCTCGTCGAGCGCCTCGCCGATCGCCTGCTGGACGCCTCAGCCTGACTCGCCGCGCTTGCCCAGGCTGACCGCCACCCCGACGGCGAACGACATCGTCACCTGGGTCACGTACGGCTTGCCGGGCCCCCCGGCCGCGGCCTGCTCGTCGGGCACGGTGCGCGACTGTAGGCGCAGGTCGAGATCGAGGCCGGCCCGCGACCGCCCGACCACCCGCCCGCCGATCCCCGCCACGAACCCGGGGATCGCGACCGTGTGGGGGATGAGGTCGGGCTCCTCGGACGCGTACTCGCGGATGATCAGGACCTGCTGCATGCGCATCCCCGCCCGCAGCCGCGGCTGGAACCAGGTGTGGCCGGGCAGGGGCGCCGCCTCCGGACACAGGGCGAGCAGGGCGCTGGCGCCGTAGCGGGTCGGCCAGCTCAGCTGGACCACGCCCGCGCGGGGTGGCGGGATGACGCCGGTGCCCTCGAACCAGCTCGGACCGGGATCCTCGTAGCCGAACAGGCCGGCCCCACCGAGGAGCTCCAGCTCCACCAGCAAGAGTCGGCTGGCCCGCAGCCCGAGCCGAAGGCGGGTCTGGCGGACGGGCAGTGCGGCGCGCCAGCCCTCCTGCCCCGTCTCCCAGGATCCCGCAAAGACCAGCTCGGACGCCAGGTCCGGCGCCTCACCGCGCGCCAGGCCGGGCAGGCGTCCCTCGGAGCCGAGCTGGCCGACCACGCTCGCGCCAAGGGCGACCACCACCTTGCCGGGCTCGCTCGCCTCGTCCAGCGGAGACGCCGTCAGCATGCGCACGGAGCCGGCCAGGGCCAGATCCCGGCCGAGCGGGCGCACCACCTCGACGCCGATCTCGTTGGCGGGGCGCCCGACCCGATCGTCGAGGATCAGCTGGTCGTCGCCGTCGCGATCGACGTAGCGCGACCAGAGCATGGCGCGGCCGACCCCGAGGCGCAGCTCGGTCCGGCGCCGGGCGTGACCCAGGTGGGCCAGCGTGGCGGCGAGCCGGATCGTCGCGCTGCCCTGGAAGAGCGGGCCCCCGTCCATGTCGAGGGTCCGGCCGCGCACCTCCTCGGGAAGGTCGCGGCGGCCGTCGTCATCAAAGCCGAGCCAGGGCGGGTGCATGGCGGGGGAGCCGCGCAGATCCACCTGCAGGTGCAGCCAGGGCGCCATCGCCGCCCCCGCCTGCACCCGCGCCGCCCACACCGGCACCTTCAGGACCGGCGCCGGTCCGGGCACGAGGTCCACGCCCGCCGTCACCTCGTGGCGTGCGCTCCGCGGGCCGTCGATCTCCGCCGCGATCGCCGGGGATGCCGTCAGCAGACCCGCCACGACCGCAGTCCACCTCATGGCGCGTCCCGACCGGGCGACCAGGTGAGGGTCCCGCCCAGGCCGACCGCAACCGAGGTGCGCGTGCCGACATCCCCTTGCGGCGTCGACATCGCCTGCGCTGCACCTGCGAGCCCGAGCGCCACGTCGGTCGCGACCGGCAGCCGCACCTCGAGGTCGAAGACCATCGCTGGCCGCAGCCTGGCCGGAGACACCGTCTGGGTCGAGGCGCGATCGAAGACGTGTCGCGTCCACACCCCGCGCACCCCGACGCGCGCGATGACGTCCATGGCCAGCAGCTTCGGGCCGGCGATCCGCACCTTGCCGGAGCCGAGCCGCGACGCGAGCAGCACCCCGGCGCCTCCGGCCGTCGGATGGTAGTCGCGCATCACCCCGGGGTTGAGGCTCTCCTCCTGCGTCCGCACGCCCCAGCCGTTGAACCCGTACACGGAGGACGGTCCTGCCGCAGCGGTGAGCAGCCCCTCGACCTCGACCGCCATGCTCTCGTTGAGCCGCGCGCCCAGCCGCACCGTGAGCTGGGGGCTCGGAAGCGAGCGGGCGCCGGTGTCGGGCCCGCGCATGGAGCTCAGGGCGAACGACAGCGACAGCGGGCCCCAGGCCGGCGGCAGCTCCGAGTCCGCGTACGCGCCGGGCGGAGGCTCGGGCGGCGCGTCGGCCTCTGCGGGAAGATCCTGGGCAGATGCTGGAGACCCGAGAGTCATGAAGACCAGCAGCACGGCGGGCCACCCGGTCATGGCTGCTCCGCCCTCCCCGGAGACCAGACCAGCGCCAGGCTCAGCCCAGGGGTGACCGAACCGCGGTGGGTCAGGTCGTCCACGACCGGGACGATCATGCCCTGGAAGGTCCCGGCAAAGCCCAGGTCCAGCGTGTCGGAGAGCGCCCCGCGCAACTCCAGCTCCAGCACCACGGCGCCACGGAAGGAGGGATCGTCGATGCTCTCCTCGTCCACCAGGTCCACGACCTTGCGGGTCCAGACGCCGCGGACGCCCCCACGCAGCATGACGTCGAGCGGCACCGGACGAGGTCCCTCCTCCCGGACGAAGGCCATGCCCAGCCGACCGGCCACGGTCAGCCCGAAGCCTCCCATCGTCGGGTACGAGCTCCGCGTCCAGCTCTGCGCGCTCCCCGGGGTGCGCTTCTTCGGCTCCCGGGTGCCCCAGCCGCTGAACCCGTACCAGCGAGCCGGACCGGCGGCCGCGGACACGAATCCCTCCGTCTCGACGGCGAGCACGCGGTGCACCCGTGGCCCGAGCCGCACGCCGAGCTGGGTCCCCGGGAGCGAGCGCGCGCCGTACTCCCGCCCGCCGACCGTGGTCAGCCGCACCGACGCCACCCAGGGGCCCCAGGGCTCCCGGACCGGGCGCGGCGGGCGCGCCTCCGCTTCCACGGCGACCTCGCGGCTCGCCTCGGCGTCCGGAGCGTGCTGCGCAGACGCCAGGAGCGGCAACAGCAAGCACGACAACACGACCATGGCTCCCCCGAAGACGACCCCATCTTGCCCGACAGCCCCCCATCTCCGCCACCGCAAC
>CALATR010000104.1 GCA_937891875.1 uncultured Pseudomonadota bacterium
CCAGCCCGCCGATCTGCTCGACCTCGTGCCCCGCCTCGCCGCCATCGCCCGCGAGGGTCGGGCCGAGGGCTTCCGCGTCGAGGCCGCCAACAACCTCGGCTACTTCGGTCCCTACGAGCAGGACCTCCGCCGCGTCCACTGGCAGGGCTGTCAGGCCGGTCGCTACGTCCTCGGCATCGAGTCCAACGGCGACGTGAAGGGCTGCCCCAGCCTGCCCAGCGCCCCGTACGTCGGTGGCAACCTCCGCGAGCGCTCCCTCGCCGACATCTGGGACCAGACCGAGCAGCTCCGCTTCTCCCGCGACCGCACCACCGACGAGCTGTGGGGCTTCTGCAAGTCCTGTTACTACGCCGAGACCTGCCGCGGCGGCTGCTCCTGGACCGCCCACACCCTGCTCGGCCGGCGCGGCAACATGCCCCTGTGCTTCCACCGTGCCGACACCTTGCGCGAGCGTGGCATCCGCGAGCGCCTCGTCCGCGTCGAGGCCGCCCCCGGCCAGCCCTTCGACTTCGGCCGCTTCGAGATCGTCGAAGAGGCGTGGTAGCGTCCGCTCCCGGAGGTACTGCATGCGAACCGCCCTCGTGCTCGCCGCCTTGCTCGGCGCTGGCCCCGCCCTCGCCGAGCCCGCCAGCGTCACCGTCCAGATCATCCCCGCCGAGCCCTGCGACCTCGAGGTCGAGGTCGGCCAGCCCCAGACCTTCACCTGCGTGAGCGGCCTGCCCCTGGACATCGCCATCGAGGTCGTTCCCGACGGCACCAACTACCGGACCACCGTGCACGTCCGCTCCACCTCCGATCGCGTGGACGCCCCCGACCTGTCCCGCGTCGAGCGGCGCAACATCCGCAGCCTCGGCCCCATCGACGCCAACCCCACCCTCCTCCTGCGCCCCGGCCAGCAGGGCGAGTTCTTCTCCGGGGGCTCCACCCCCCAGAGCGACGAGACCCAGACCCCCTTCGGCCTGCAGATCACCGTCGTCCCGCCCGCCGACTGAGCGTGGGGGTCCGACTCGGCGAGCCCGACGATCACGTCACCCTCGAGCGCGTCGACCAAGTCCGCGGTGACGTGGAGCTCCGGCTCGTCGTCCACCGCCCCGGCTTTCACGGCGAGATCTCCGCCTGGATCGCCGATTCTGCATGGACCGCCTTCCTCGACGCGCTGACCGCCCTCGAGCGAACCCGAGCGGGCAGCGCCACCCTGCACCCCATGAGCCCCGGCCCCCCGCTCCTCACGGTGCGCATCGCAGACCCCCTCGGCCACGCCACCCTCGACGGCGAGCTCCGCACCCCGACGACCGCGCTGTCGTTCCGGGATCTGCCCGTCGACGGCGGCTCGCTGGCGGGGATCGTGCGGGCGCTGTCGTGAACCCCGGCCCATACCCTGCGATCGAAGCCCACTCTTCCGGCATGCTCCCCGTCGGCGGCGGCCACGAGATCTACTGGGAGGAGGTCGGCCACCCGGAGGGCACGCCCGCCCTGTACCGCACGGCGGACCCGGCAGCGGCTGCAGTCCCGGCAACCGGCGCGGCTTCGATCCGAGCGCCTGGCGCGCCGTGCTGATGGACCAGCGCGGCTGTGGCCGGAGCCGCCCCCTGGCGGCGGTGGCTTTCCCGGCGCCATGCGCGCGGCACTGGACGGGTATCGGGGCTTCCAGCCGACCCGCGCGCTCCGACCGTCTCCCTGCGAAGGCCTACCGCCGCTTCTTCGACCCGCTCCCCGCGACGACCTGGAACATCTGCTCGCAGAACCCCGGCGGGCTGCCCAGCGTACCGCGCCACGCGCACACCGCGATCTGCACCCGCCCATCGGGACGCTGCGCGTAGCCGACCAGGCTGTGCGGCGGATCCTGCGCATCGTGCGGCGGGCGGGTCGTCGCCGCGCAGGCCCCCGGGGCCCCGCCGACCGTGCAGTTCATCCGCTCGAACCTCATCTTTGTTCCGTTCGCCTTCGCTGCCGAGCGACGCGTGGCGAGCGTCTCGTCCAGCATCGCCTCGGGCGTCTCGTCGGTCGCCACCACCTGCGCCTGCAACGAGTCCAGGCCGCAGGCGAAGCCCGGAAGGGTGCTCGGCATCGGCTGGACTGGCACGCAGCCACGCGGAACTGCGAGCGTCCGACCGTCTGCCAGCTGCGGTGGGCGCCAGACCTGCAAGTGGGGCTCGAGGTCAGGGAAGCCGTGCAGCGACAGCCCGACGAGCACGCGCTCGCAGGTGGCCCGGTCACCGGTGCAGCCCACGTAGTCGAACACGTCCTGCCGCCGCTGGATCACCGTGGCGAGCACCGGCTCCGAGCGCGCGGACGTCGACAGCATCGCCTGGATCGGCTCCCGCCCCTCGACCTCCATCTCCACCACCTGCGCACGCTCGACCCGCAGCGTCGCCATGCCCAGGTGCATCACCTCCAGCGGGTCCCCGTTCGCCGGCAGCACCATCACCACCGCCCGCGTCGAGCAGAAGAACGTGAGCATGGTCGGACTGATCGTGCCGACGCAGCCCGCGAGCGGATCCGCCGGGACCTCCACCAGCGCGGGCGTCGTCCCCTCGGACTCCGCAACGTCCGTCGCCAGCGCATCCCCCGCGAGTCCGAGCGCGAGCGCCGCGAGCAGCAGCCTCATCGAGCCATTCACCGTCCCCCCAGCGTCCACCTGCGGATGATGTCCATCAGACCGGCCTCATGGTGGCCGGTTCCGACGCTATGCTACGCCGAGGAGGCGGTACTTGGCTCGATTCCCCCAGCTCGCGCTTGTCGCCATCCTGGTGGGCGCATGCGGCCATGCTGCGTCTCGCCCTCCCGCCGCTGCGACCCCCTCGGCGCACCCGGGCGACGCGCTCGTCGGGACCTGGGACCTTCGGACCTTCGCGGATGCGCCCCCGACCGCGCACAACATCAAGACCTACGAAGTGGCGTTCCTGCCCGACCACACCTGGACGTTCTCCGCGGTGATGACTGGCGATTGGGAGGGCATGCGCATGGAGGGGAGCGGGAGCTGGTCCGTGGACGCGGGCCAGCTCGACTACACCGCCGGCGCGAACTCGGGGTCGTCGGTGATCTCCTGGCGCGACGGCTCTCTGGTGCTCGACCCGGACCCGGTGCTGCGCGACCAGGCCCGTCAGCCGGGCACTGCGGTGTACGACGCAGCTGCGGACCGCCCCGAGGCGACGCAGTGAGCCGATCGGGCCGTTCGAAGCGAGTCCTGGGCCGGTGAGCGAGCCGAGGACCACGCCGCTCGCGCTGGAGCCGTGGACCGTGCAGTCCGCCCGCTGGCCGACCTCGGGCAAGCACATCCTGGCGCAGTACGACGAGGATCTGATCTGGGTGTACCAGGCCTATCGGCCGGAGATCGCCGACTGGGCGGTCCAGCACCAGCGGTTCGGTGGTCCGTGGAGTCGGGGCCGAATGACCTGGATCAAGCCGAACTTCCTGTGGATGATGTACCGCTCCGGCTGGGCCACCAAGGAGGGCCAGGAGCGGGTGCTGGCCATCGCCCTGCCGCGCCGGGTGTTCGTCGACGACATCCTCGGCGGTGCCGTCGCGAGCTCGTTCGGCGCCTCCGGCTTCGACGATCGGCGAGCCTGGCAGGACGCCGTCCGGACCTCCGACGTCCGGCTCCAGTGGGACCCGGACCATGGACCCGCCGGAGAGCGTCTCGCGCGGCGAGCCATCCAGCTCGGACTGCGTGGAGCGGCCACCGAGGCCTTCGCCGACGCATGGACTCGGGCCATCGTGGACGTGACCGAGCTCGTCGCGACGCAGCGAGCGCACGTCCAGACGCGCGACCTGTTGCTCACGCCGCGAGAAGACGTGTTCGAGATCTCCGACCCGGCGATCGCGGAGCGCATCGGCCTCGACTCCTGGCATGGCGACCGTGCGATGCGCGACAGCGGCCTGTCGTTCGTCCCGGTGGACTTCGACCGGCACCGCGATGTCTGCGTCCGCTTTCGAGTCGACTCCTACGTCGTCAGCTTCGGTGACTCGGAGCTCTTCGGAGATCTGCAGCGCTACCTCGCCCGCATCGAGGAGCGGGCAGCGAGCTGGCCGGGGAGCATCGTCCACGTGTGGCAGG
>CALATR010000105.1 GCA_937891875.1 uncultured Pseudomonadota bacterium
GCCCAGCTGGTCGAGGGTGCGGACGATCTCGAGCTTCTGGTCGAGCGTCGGGTCCTTGACCGAGGGGCACTGGATGCCGTCGCGAATCGTCTCGTCGTGCAGCTCCACCTTGCCGATGGGCGGGCTGTGGGCGTGGCCGTTGACGTTCCAGTCGTAGATGAGCGAGCGCTCGTCCATGGGGACTCCCGGGCCCGGCGACGTGCCGCGCAAGACGGGAGCCTAACGGGTCCGGTGAGGGAGCACGCATCAACCGCGACCTCCGGTGACGCGGCCCGGCGCGACGACCGAACGCGCGTCGCATCGGGGAGCGGGTCCGGCTACGGATCGGGCCTCGCTCGCCAGGCTGGCGGGCACCCGCAGTCCATCGGAGGAAACATGGCCCTCGACGTCCGTTCTCGCGAAGTCGTCATCCTGTCCGGCGTGCGCACCGCCTTCGGCACCATGGGTGGCACCCTCAAGAAGTTCACCGCCACCGACCTGGCCGTGGAGTGCGCCGGCCCGGCGCTGGAGCGCGCGGGCGTGTCCCCCGAGGACGTCGACCACGTCATCTACGGCAACGTCCTGCAGACCGCCAACGACGCCATCTACCTGGCCCGCCACGTGGGCCTGCGCGCCGGCGTGCCCCAGCACGTGCCCGCCATCACCCTCAACCGCCTGTGCGGCTCGGGCTTCCAGGCGGTCGTCAGCGCGGCGGAGCAGATCCTCACCGGGCAGGCCAGCGTGGTCCTGTGCGGCGGCGCCGAGAACATGAGCCAGGCCCCCCACGTGGTGCACGGCCTGCGCGACGGCGCCCGGTTCGGTCGGTCGCCCGAGATGAAGGACCTCCTCTGGGAGTGCCTGACCGACACCCACACCGGCCTGCCCATGGCGATGACGGCCGAGAACCTGGGTGCGAAGTACGACGTCACCCGCGAGGACGCCGACGCGTACGCGGCACTCTCCCAGGCGCGCTGGAAGGCGGCCCACGACGCGGGCAAGTTCGCGGACGAGATCGTCCCGGTCACGATCAAGACCCGCAAGGGCGAGGTCGTGTTCGACACCGACGAGCACCCGCGCCCCCAGAGCACCCCGGAGAGCCTGGCCAAGCTGCCCCCGGTCTTCAAGAAGGACGGGCTGGTCAGCGCGGGCAACGCGTCGGGCATCGGCGACGGCGCCTGCAGCCTCGTGGTCGCGGACGCCGCCTGGGCCGCCGAGCGCGGCCTGAAGCCGATCGCCAAGCTGGTCGGCTGGGGCATCTCCGGCTGTGATCCCAACATCATGGGCATCGGCCCGGCCCCGGCCGCCCGCCGCGCCTTCGCCATGACCGGCCTGACCATGGACGACATGGACCTGGTCGAGGTCAACGAGGCCTTCGCCCCGCAGGTCGTCGCGGTCGAGCGCGAGCTGGGCATCCCCCGCGACAAGCTCAACGTCAACGGCGGCGCCATCCCCCAGACCCACCCGCTGGCGGCGTCCGGCGCGCGGATCACGGCGACGATCATCCACGAGCTGCGCCGTCGGGGAGCGAAGTACGGGCTCGCGAGCGCGTGCATCGGCGGCGGCCAGGGCATCGCGGTGATCGTCGAGGCGGTGTAGGTCATGGCGGAGGGGCCCGACGATCTCGGAGGTCTTCCCGAGCGAGTCGGGGCCTACCGCCTGCACGCTGTCCCGTCTGCCCTGCGTCCCTACGTCCGCGCGATCTGGACGCTGGACGGGACCGGCGAGCCCCTCTCCGAGCGGGTCCCCGCGACCCTCGCCCACGACCTCGTCCTCGGGGAGACGCCCTACGGTTGCGTCATCGACGGGGTCGCGACCCGATCCGTGGGTGCTGTCCTGCACGGGCTCACGGCGA
>CALATR010000106.1 GCA_937891875.1 uncultured Pseudomonadota bacterium
GGCCCTCGCCCGCGGCCTGCGCGCCACCGACTACGTGCACGCCCAGCGCGTCCGCAGCAAGCTCATCGGCCAGTGGCTCGACGCGACCGCCGGGCTCGACGCCATCGTCACCCCCGCCACCGGCTGCGTCGCCCCGCCCATCCAGGCCGACGCCATCGACCTCGGCGACGCCGACATGGCGCTCTCCCAGCGGATCATGCGCTTCATGCCCCCGGCCAACCTGCTGGGCTTCCCCGCGATCACCTTCCCGGTCGGCTACGATCTCGACGGCATGCCGATCGCAATGCAGGTCATGGGCCGGCCGTGGATGGAGCACGTGCTGCTGCGCCTCGCCCGCCTCGCCGGTGCCCACGTGCCCCGCAAGGCCCCCCGCCGGACCTGCGCCCCCGCCCTGTCCTAGGCCTACCGGACCGGCCAGGTCGCGGCCGGCATTCCCGGCGGGGCTCGGGTGTCCTTGGGCTAGACTCGCCGCGGAGGTGCTCGTGATCCCGTTGCTGCTCGCCTTGTTCGCAGGCTCTGCCCAGGCCGCCCCGCCGTCCGCCACCCTCTCCGGCTCGGACGGGACGCTGGCCTGGACGGTCTCGTCGAGCGGGGGCGCGGTGCAGATCCAGGGCAGCTCCCCCAAGTGGAAGGTGCAGCACACCGCGGACGCCAACATGAGGCCCCGCGCCACCACCCGCACCGACCCCGACGGCAAGGTCACCAAGGTCACCTACGAGGCCGGCGTCGTCACCGTCACCCTGCCCGGCGGCAAGGTCGTCACCCACAAGGGCGGCGACATCTGGGACGGCGACACCCTGGACATGCGCCTCGCCGAGCGCGTGCGCAAGGGCATGCCGCTCGACGTCTCGTTCAAGGCCGTCGACACCGGCAGCGGCAAGCTCTACAGCTTCGACTCCGTCGACAAGGGCGCCGAGACCTGCCCCACCGGCCCCTGCCGGCACGTCAACGTGACGCTGGGAGGCTGGCTGAAGTACGTCGGGCCCAGCTTCGACTACTGGTTCGCGAGCGACGGCAAGCTGGTGAAGTTCGAGGGGCCGGCGGGGAAGTTCGTCGGGAAGTGAGGGTGGAGAGCGAGGCGCACGCTCACTGCTCTTGGAAGGGCGCAAGCCGATTTTCGCCCCCACCACGGAGACACGGAGTCGCGGAGGGCCACGGAGAGGGGATGCCCGGGCCCGGCGCCGTCCAGCTCGCCGGAAGTCGACGTTTGCGGGCCTCGTAGACCGGTGGGGAGATGAACAGCGGTGGTCGCTCCGCTCCCTCCTCCGTGGCCCTCCGAGCCTCCGTGCCTTCGTGGTTGGGGTGTGGCCCTGACTGGCGCCCTGATTGCTCCCCCACCCCCAGCTCACGACAGAACCGCGCTCACATCGGGTCATCCACCGGCGGCGGCACCCTCTGCACGGGGCTGGGCTCGCTGCTGGGGGGGGTGAAGTCGCCGAAGAGGACCGCCAGCTCGATGCCGGCGGTGGCGTAGAAGCCGCCGTTGATGTCGGGGGTCTCGCCGGCGGAGTTGGTGTAGACCGTGCGGCTGGGCAGGTTCACCTGGGTGAACATGGTGATCTGGTAGCCGCGGGAGTTGTCCCGGGCCAAGCCGGAGATCTCGGCGCGCACGGGGAAGTGGTTGACCCGGAGCTTCTGGCCGTCGGGGCCGCTCCACCCCTGGGTGCCCGCGCCGAGTCCGCCGCCGAAGAGCACGTCCAGCGCGCGGCCCTGGATGGCGTAGTCGTAGGTGAGGATCATGCTCCAGTCGGAGAAGCGGCTGCCGCTGCCCAGCGCGATGCCCGGGGTGGCGCTGCCAGTGAAGCCGATCCGGTGGTGGCGGTCCATGTAGTACACGCCCTCGACGCCGATGATGATGTCGTGCTGGACCTCGACCAGGCCCTCGTCCCCCCGGGGGCCGGTGTCGGAGTCCCCGCCCTTGAGCTTGGGCATGACCACGGGGTAGCGGCCGGGCAGGACGTTGGTGCCGACGTGCGGACCGATGCCCCACATCCACGTGTCGAGCGCCCACGCCGGCGTGGACAGGAGCAAGAGGGGCAGCAGGCAGACCAGGCGACGCATGGAACCTCCACGGCGTGCGTACCACAAGTGGCCCGCGGTGCCGACTTCACTGGGCCGTCACGAGCCCCGGGTGAGGGTGCGGGTGACGACGAACGGGGGCTCGCCGTAGGGCGGCTCGAACTCGAGCTCGCGGACGATGCGCAGCACGCACTGACCCGGCGAGGGCTCGTCGACGGTGGAGCGCGAGATGGTTGCGGCGGAGACCTTGCCCTTGGCGTCGACCTCGAACCGCACGCCGATCTCGGTGTCGGCGCCACCCTGGGCGAGGCAGGCCTGCAGGCGACCGTCGACCTCGACAAAGCGGGCATCGACCTCGTGGCGGGGCACCCCGGTCAGGCGCTGGGCCTCGCTGACCGCGGGCAGCACGACCGAGATGACCTCGAGCCGCCCGTTGAGGGCCTGGGGCTCGGCCTTGCCGTCGATCTCGAGGGTCCCACCGAGGAGCGGATCGCCCAGCAGGCCCGGCACGACGACGTCGAAGTGGGTGCGCGCCCGGCCGACCGCGCCGAGGAGCGCCGCCACGGGAAGATCGCGCTCTCGAGTGACGACCTTGACCGGCATGGCGGCGTCGTAGCGCTCGCCCAGCACGCCGAGCACCCGCTCGAGCGCGTCCCAGGGCAGCTTGTCGACGCTGCCACAGCTGTCGGTGCAGGTCAGGCCGCGCTGGTCCCGGGCAGACAAGGTGACGTCGGTCTCGACGACCTCGAAGCCGTCGTGGGAGACGACCACGACCAGCTCGAAGGTGGGGCTCTGCAGGCGGGCGGCCCCTCCGGGTCGGGCGGCCTGCCACAGCTCGCGGGCGCCGCTGTCGTCGACCAGGATGGCGAGCTGCTCGACGCCGGCGTGGCGCAGGGACTCGCTCACCCGCACCAGCACGCCGGTCTCGACGCGAGCATCGATGGCGAGCACCGCGACGAAGGGCAGGTCCCCGTCCTCGCCCAGCTCGGGTCGGCCCGCGCCGTCGCGCTTGCGGTCGCCGATCCGCTCTGCCGCGCGCTCGAACACCGGCCGGAGCACCGCTTCACCGTCCGCGGCACGGGGCGCGGAGCCCTCGCGCAGCACCAGCACGGGCTCGCCGTCGACCGCGACGCCATCCATGCGAACCTCGACGTAGATCGCGGGCTTTCCGCCGACCCGGCCGATGTGGAGCGCCTCGGCGGGCACGGCCTGGCTGCCCTCGATGACGGGCAGGGACACCGGGCCGGTGCTGGGCGGCGCGGTGTGGGCGATCAAGGCCAGGAACAGGGCGATCATGGGGTCTCCGGAGGGGTCAGTGGCAGCGCTGGGCGGTCAGGTACGTGGTGCGCTGCTCGAAGGCGACCGTGAACCCCAGCACACCGACCGCGCCCGAAACGCTCTCGAGGGTGGGGAGCAGCTCGCCGTCGACGACCTGCCCGTGCACGTGGGCCTGGGCGGACATGAGCGTGGCCTTCAGCAGCCCCGAGCCGACCCGGGCCTTGCGCGGGAAGGTGGTCTGGATGGCGACCGGCACCGCCTGCCCACCCGGGAAGCGCACGAGGGTGGTGGTGAGGATCGAGGTGTCGTCCTCGAGCGGGGTCTCGACCACCAGCTCGACGGCGCGGTTGTCGTCGTTCCAGCGCGCATAGAGCGTGCTGGGGGCGTCGCTCCAGGTGCCGCTGACCACGTTGGACAGGGTCGAGCGCGCGGCGACGCCGGCGGACTGCACGTCCAGGCCCTTGCCGCTCACCCCGATGGAGACGGACGGATCGTCGGTGTCCTTCGGACCGGGCGGGCCGTCGGCCTTGCTGCGGGGCACGCCAGCCGGCACCGTGCCCAGGAAGGGCCCGATGAGGAGGTCGCTCTCGACGGGCTCGCCGTCCTGCTTGAGGTCCACCTCGAAGAGCTTCCAGGTCCCCCCGTCGATGCGCCCGACGAAGGGCCCCTTCTGCACGGTGGAGATGCTGGTCGCCCGACCGAACATCGTGGCCGGCTGGTAGATCCGCGCGGTGATGACGACGTTGCCGGTGAGCGTGTAGCAGGCGCTCTTGGGCCCCTCGACCGCCCGGCGCGCGCGGGACTCCCACAGGGTGAGCGCGTCCAGGTCGACCCCCTCGGGGGTGCCTGCGACCGACAGCACGGCGAGCAGCAGGGCGATCATGGCGCGTCCTCCTCCGACTCCAGACCCTCGGCCCAGCTCCTGACGTCCCGGGACTTCACCGGCGGGCGGATCTGCACGCCGACGACCCCGGTGGTGAGCGGACCGATGCCCGTACCCCGGGTGCGGATCTCGACCCGAGGCTGCAGCCAGCCGGCCTGCACCGCGACCCCCAGCTGCCACTCGGTCTCGGTGCCGATCGTGGGCAGCTCGATCGCCGACTCACGCTTGCCGAGCACGTCCCACACGGTGCCGATGCCGAACCACGGGTAGACGCCCCACAGGTCGGCCGAGACCGTGACCTCTCCGCCGGCGAGCAGGCTGGTGGGCAGCAGATCGTCCCCGGCCTTCAGCCTGCTCACCTCGACCAGCGGCCCAAAGCGGAGCCCGAAGCGTCCGATCCACGGGCCAGCCGCCGCGCGACCCTGGAAGCGCCAGCCGCCGATCCCGCCGACGACTCCCTCGGCGACCAGGGTGTTCTCCCCGCTCCAGCTGACCCGGCGCGGCTGGGGAGACCACCAGCGCTGGCCGACGGTCGCGCCGAGCCCGACGCCTGCGCGCAGTGCGCCCTCTGGAGAGTGGATGAACCCGGCCAGCCGCGGGCGCACGAAGCCGGTGGAGCGCATGGGCAGCGCCTCGGCATCCTCGGCGCCGGGCAGCGAGCCCCGATCCCGGGAGAGGGTGTCCGGATCATCGAGCGCGCTGGGCACATGCTCCGCAGGAGGGCGCAGGCGGATGAGCGGCGGGGGCTCGTCCTCCTCGTCCTCGTCCTCGTCCTCGTCCTCGACCGGCGGATCGGCGTCGGGCGGCGGATCGGCGTCCCCACCGTCCGGGGCCCCGAGGGCGAGGGTCGGCGCGCCGAGGAAGAGCGCTACGATCGCGGTGCCGTGCAGCATGTCCGGGGCCTATCCCCTGCCCTGCGGCGTGGCGACGGCGCTGACGGCTCGAGACGAGAGCGACCCGCGCCTACCGAAGCGCCTCCTCGGTGCGGATCAGGCGGGACATCCGGGCGATCACCTCGTCCTGACGGCGCTCGACGAAGATCTGGGCGAACTGCCGCGCCAGGGCCTGCATGCCCCGCCCCGAGGTCGCGAGCTTGTCGGCGTAGTCGAGGGCGGCGGCCCAGGAGAGGTCGCCGCGGGCGTTGCGCACGACGTCCGCCATCTCGGCGATGTGCTCCTCCATGTCGTAGCCGGGCTCCCGGCGGGCGGCGGCGG
Source organism: uncultured Pseudomonadota bacterium (assembly GCA_937891875.1). Taxonomy (GTDB): domain Bacteria; phylum Myxococcota_A; class UBA796; order UBA796; genus REDI01. The sequence continues at coordinate 5,395 of CALATR010000106.1, forward strand.
TGCGGGCGCGGATGTCGTCGAGGAGCTCACCGATCGGACCGTTGAGGTAGTCCTCCTGCTCGGAGTAGCTGTCGGGGATCCTTCCCTTGCGACCCCACTCCTGCTCGCCCTGGCGGCCCTGGCCCGGCGACACCTCGCGGCGGTCGTGCACCCGGTTGATGCCATGCTCGTGGTCCGGCATCTGGTGGAAGGCGTCGAGCGCGGGCAGGTGCGCCCCTTCCTGGCTTGGATCCTGGAACTTCGTGACCAGGTGCGTGCCGTACCCCGAGCCCTCCAGCACCTCCTCGTAGGGCTTGGCGCCGGAGTGGATGCGCTGCAGGGGGTAGCCGACGTGGGTGTCGGTGAAGCCCTTCTTGTCGGGCGCCTGGAAGGTCTCCTCGACCCCCGGGCTGAAGGCCTCGCCGCCCAGAGGCACCATGTCGCCCTTGTAGCGGTAGTGGGTGGACTCGACGCCGCGCTCGCCGACCGCCTGGGCCTCCTCCAGGTTCACCGCGCCGGCCTGGAAGGTGACCACCTCGTTGACCCGGTTGCCGTGCCGCGCCGCCGCCAGCTGGGCGAGCGCCCCGCCGAGGCTGTGACCGACCACGTCGGGAGGTCCGACCTCGGTCGTGCCCTGGGCCAGCAGGGTCAGGACCTCGGCCTCGTTCATGCGGAACTGGTACGCCCCGATCCCCTCGGGATTGTAGTCGTCGGCCCAGCTCTTCTGGTCCTGGGAGCCCCGGAACGCCACGACCGGGCGCAGGCCGGGACCGCCGCCGGGAATGGCCTGGACCAGGCGCTTGAAGTGGGGGTGGTCCTCGATGCGCACCCCATCGGCGGTGGGGACGAACAGCACGACCTGGAAGCCGGTGAGCCGGTCGTCGTGCACGACCTCCGGGCGGTAGCCCAGCCCGGCGATGAGCTGCTGCACGTCCTCCTTGTCGGTCCAGGCCGGGATCGTTCCGTCGAAGGCGTCCTTTCGCGGAGCGTCGAACGCGCGGTGGTCCTCGGGGTTGTGCAGCTGGAAGGTGGCGGGGAACTGCAGGTAGGCGGCCCGGTGGGCGAGCTGCTCGTAGATCACGTCGCGCAGCGGGATGTCGAACGCCCCGCCGGTCGTCGGGTCGGCCAGGTCGCCGAAGCGCTCGCGCTGCGCGTCCCGGGCCGCCTCCTTGTCGTCCGCCCACGTCTCGTCGACGGTGCGCTCGCCGGACAGGGCAGCCCAGGTGTCCGGCCCCGCGATGCCGTCGGGCTCGAGTCCGGCCTGGAGCTGGAACGCGGTCACGATCTCGGCGGTCTGCTTGCCGTAGATGCCGTCCGCCTCGATCTCCCAGCCGATCCGGGCGAGCGCCTTCTGCAGGGCGACCACCCGCACGCCCTCGTCGCCCAGCCGCAGGGGCGTGTCGTCGGTCAGCGCCGCCCAGCCCGACGACAGCGCGTCCACCGTGCCGTTGATCAGCTGCTCCAGCAGTCCGGGCTCCTGGCCGGGTCCCCCACCCTGGGCGAGCCGATCCTGCATCAGGCTGTTGTCGGGCCCTGCTGCATCGGGAGCGGGCGTCGTCGTCTCGGTCTTCTTCTTGGGGCCACCGTGAGGAGTCTTGTAGCCGTGCATGGGGGAACCTCCGTCGCAACGTCACCTACGTCGCGACGGTCCCCGCACATCCCACGCGGATCCCACACCGGGTCCGACCTTCAGAAGCTCCCGTCCTCCCGCACCGGCACGTGGTGCCGCGGATGCGGTCGATCGGCGACCAGCGCGTCGTAGAACGCGGTCACGTCGTACGGGCGGTCGGTGCGCATGTGGCCGATCGCGTCCTTCGGATGGCGGTTCAGCCAGCCGGTGATCGCGTAGGCCGGGTGGTAGCCCCAGCGGATCTCGTCGCGAAGCTCGGCGTAGCGCTCGAGCAGCGGGAACAGGGCGCGCGGGTCGTGGGTGGGGTCGTCGAGGTACATGAGCAGCAGCTCGAGGGGGCAGTTGCCCGCGCCGCGACCCATGCCGAAGATCGTGGCGTCCGCGGTGTCGACGCCCTCTTCGATGGCGATGATGGTGTTGCTGAAGGCCACGCCCTGGTTGTTGTGCAGGTGCACGCCGACCCGCTGGTCCGGGCGCAGCCAGTTCTTGTACTTGCGCACCAGGTAGCGGAGGTGGTGGGGGTACAGGGCGCCGAAGCTGTCCACGACGGCCACGTCGCTGACCCGACTCTCGCGCAGCACCTCCAGGAAGGCATCGACCTCCTGGGGCGTGTTGGTGCTGACCGCCATCACGTTGACGTGGGCCTCGTAGCCCGCGTCGATGGCCGCGTGGGCGAGATCGACCGCCTCCCGGATGTCGCTTCCGTAGGTGGCGATCCGCAGCACGTCGACCACGCTGTCCTCGGCAGGACGCAGGTCGGAGGCGGAGAACCGGCCCATGTCGATCATGCAGCTGATCTTGACGGAGACGCCGTCGGTCACCTGGCGCAGGGCGTCCTCGTCGGAGAAGCGCCACACGCCGACCGCACCGCGATCGTAGACGCCTTCCGCGGTCTGGTAGCCGATCTCGATCACGTCCACGCCGGCCTGGTCGAGGCACTGCACGGTCTCACGCACGAGCCCGAGATCGAAGCGCCAGCCATTGGTGCACCCCCCGTCGCGGATGGTGCAGTCCAGCACACGCACGTCCCGCCGCCGATCGGTCATCAGCCCATCCGGGCAGCAGCGCACGCGGTAGTCGAGGCCCATGGACCCTCCGTCACGGGGAAGACGCAGATGTAGGCACGGACAGGCGCAGGGTCGCGGTGATGCAGCGGATGGTGTCAGGTGGCACAGAGGGGATGGTGAGGCGGCTCACCGCCGATCCGCTGGCCGGCGGCCCTGCGGCGGTGCGGCCCTGCGGCGGTGGGGGCTTGGGGATCCGCTGGACTGCGGCGGTGGTTGATCGGGGATCCGCTGGCCTGCGGCGGTGGGTGGCCAGGGATCCGCTGGCCTGCGGCGGTGGGTGCTCGGGGATCCGCTGGCCTGCGGCGGTGGTTGATCGGGGATCCGCTGGACTGCGGCGGTGGGTGCAGCGGCTCAGCATGTCGTGGCGGGGCGGTCTCCAGTCTCCAGTCTCCAGCTTCGGCCGGCCAGGGATACGTCCGGGCGCGAGACCATGGCTGCAATCCCAGCCCCTCTGGTATTCGCAAGCCGTGTTTCGTGCGCGGCGGTTCCAGTCCAGGGCTGCACCGTGGCGAACGGGGCTGATCCGCTGCCGTAGGACTGGAGACTGGAGACTGGAGACTGGAGACCGCCCCTCCACTCCCCTGGTTGAAGCAACGCGA
>CALATR010000107.1 GCA_937891875.1 uncultured Pseudomonadota bacterium
CGTCCAGCCGACCCGCCGCATCGATGTCCACGACGACGGCTCCCTCGGGCGCCCCGTGTGCCATCACCCCAGCCGGCGCATGTAGCCCTGGACCAGCGCGGCCTCGTCCAGGCCGAGGGTCCGGGCGATCTCCCGCAGGTAGCCCTTCACGAAGGTCGCGCTGGGCAGGTGATCGTGGTCGTCCGACTCGATGGCCTCGAGGTAGCGGGCGCTGATCCGGGTGGCCGAGCCGATGTCGCGCAGGGACATGCCCTTGTGCTCACGCACCGCCCGCAGCAGGGCACCCGACCAGCCGTGCTCGGCGACGAGCCCGTCCACGTCAAGGCCATCTCCGGACGTCCGCGGCGCAGCCGGCTTGGGGGTCGCGGGCGCGGGAGGAGCGGGCTCGTTGGACGTGAGGTGCACGATGTCGGCGTCCGCCTCCGCACGCCGCACCGGAGCCGACGGGGGCGTGCGCCCACCAGCCTGGACCTGGGGCTGGCCGATGCTCGGCGTCACCTGGAAAGGCACGACCTTGGGGGGCTGGGCCGACACCGGAGACGCGGCCTCGGGCTGGGTGGGCATCACCCGAAGCGTCGGCATCTCCCTGCCCTTTGGCTCTGCCGCCATGGTGGGGATGTCCGCCTGCGTGTCCGCTACCGGGAAGCGATCCGCGTCCACCGCGGTGGGGCGCTCCGGCGCCATGCTGGCCGGCCCGGGGAGCTGGCCGACCTGGAGGTGGGACATGGCGCGCACGACGTCCACGCCGGCGGCCGCGGCCGGACTGGCGAGGCTGCCGACCACCTGACTCCACAGGGACTCGCCGCGGGGCAGGTCGCCGTCCTCGGTCAGGGCGAGCAGGGCGTCATAGCGGCGACGGCGGACCGGGTCGGAGAGCAGGTCCCACGCCTCGTCCGCCTGGGCGCGCAACAGGTCCAGCTTGCGGGTGTCCCCGCCCTGCTCCACCAGCGCCTTGCGCCGACGGACCAGGCTGGCCACGGTCCGGGTGTACGCGGTGCGGAGCGCGTCCCGGTCCACGCCGCGGTTCGCACCGATCAGGTCGTACAGGGCCTTGGTCATGCCGCCGAACCTAGCCGCGCGCCTCGGGCCGGTCAACGCCGCCGCCGTCCGCCTCACCGCCCGCTCCGCCCGCGGCGGCGACGGCTCGGAGCAGCGCCTGCACCAGCGGCTCCAGCTCCTCGTCGGACAGGGTGCGCACGTCGAACACCAGGCAGTCCCGGCTCACCCGCGCGACCGCCGCCGGCTCGCCCAGGCGCAGACAGCGGTGCACCCGGTCCACGTCCCCGAGCGCGACCTGGACGACCCGGCTGGGCAGGCCCTCGCCGGGCAGGCTACCCCCGCCGGCCTGGCTCTCCCCCTCGGCGACCACCGCCGCGATCCCCGCCCGCTCGAGCTTGGCCGCGAGGCGCTCCGCCCGCTCGGTCAGGGCGTCGAGGGACGCGTCGAGCATGCGCAGGGCGGGAGGCGTGCCCCCGGACAGGTGTAGCGCCAGGGTCGCCTCCACCGCCGCGAGCGTGACCTTGTCGACCCGGAGCGCCCGGTAGAGCGGGTGCTTCCGGCAGCGTGCGACCGCCTCCGCGGTGCCGGCGATGAGCCCCGCCTGGGGACCGCCCAGGAGCTTGTCGCCGGAGAACAGCACGAGATCCATGCCGGACGCGACCGCCTCGCGCACCGAGGGCTCGACTCCCCAGCCATCGAGCGAGCCGCTGCCGAGATCGTAGAACGCGTGCAGCTCCGCAGAGTCGGCGAGCTGGGCGATCGCCTCGGCGGACGGCTCCTCGGTGAACCCGACCAGCTTGAAGTTCGACCGGTGCACCTTGAGGATCACCGCCGTGTCCTCGGTGATCCCCGCGGCGTAGTCCCCGATCCGGGTGCGGTTCGTCGTGCCGACGTCCACCAGCCGGGCGCCGCCGGAGGCGATCACGTCGGGAACCCTGAATGAACCTCCAATCTCGACCAGCTCACCCCGGCTGACCAGCACCTCGCGGTCCCGGGCGAAGGCGGTCAGGGCGAGCAGCACCGCCGAGGCGCAGTTGTTCACCACGATCGCCGCCTCGCAGCCGACCAGGTGGTGCAGCAGGCGCGACACGCCGTCCAGGCGCCCGCCGCGGCTTCCGGTCGCCAGGTCCAGCTCGACGTTGCCGTACCCCATCGCCCGGCTCGCCGCGTCGCGCGCCTCCTGAGGCCACGGCGCCCGGCCCAGGTTGGTGTGCAGCACGACCCCGGTCGCATTGATGACCGGTCGCGCGCGCCCGCCGAGGACCGCGGCGACCTCCGCCTGGACCCGCGACGCGACCTGCGCCCCGTCGGGGGCGTCGCCGCCGTCCGCGACCTCCTGGCGTACGCCCTGCAGCACCTCCCGGGCCAAGGCCTTGCACAGCTCGCGAGGAAACCCGTCCAGCTGCGGGTCATCGAGGATGGCGTTCATGTTGGGCAGGCGTCTGCGGGCGTCGGACATGCGCTCACCCTCGCCCCTGCAGTCCCATCGCGCAAGGGCCGGACTGGCCAACGACGGCCTGACCGGTCAGGATCAGGATGTCCGGCCGTCCCGGACGGGATCGAGATGACCGCGTTCGCCTACTTCCTGGTCGCCATCGTCGCCGCGGGCATGAGCACGCGAGCCTGGCTTGCCGACCGCCTCGAGCCCGCCAAGGTCGCGTTCCTCGCGCTGGGCTGGTCCCTCGCCATCACGTGGACCCTCTTCGCGCTCTCGCTCCTGCCCGGCCTCGCGATCCTGCGGATCCCCTACGCCGCCGTCGGTGCCCTGGTCCCTTCGCTGGCGCTCTACACGGTCGACCGGCTCTTCTCCGAGCAGCACGCCGCCTCCCCCCTGGTGCTGCGCCTGCTGGTCCTGTCGCTCGGCGTCATCCCGCTGACCATCGGACTGCACATCGCCTTCTACCTGGGTTCTCCCGGGATCTCCTACCCGCTGGTCGCGCTGGGCTTCTACGTCTTCGGCGTGTTCGCCGTGCTCCTCGTGCGCCTCTGGCGGGTCCACGACTCCACTCCGCTCCGCGTCGACCAGGTGCGCCTGCGCTACCTCATCGGCGTGATCTCCGGCGCCGTCGGGCTGTCCCTCGCCGAGCAGGTCGCCCGGGTGCTGGTCTCGCCCTCCGCCCCCGAGGGCCTCTCCTTTGCCGCCCGCGCGGTCGCCCTGCAGGGCCCGATCCCGCCGTTCTCCGCCCTGCTCGGCGCGGTCGGCATCTACTTCGTCTACCACTCGGTCGTCAGCTACCGGCTCCTCGACCTGTACGAGCTGCTCTCCCGCCTCGGCGCGCTCGTCGTGTCCGCACTCGCGCTCGTCACCCTCGACGGCATCGCGGTGCTGTGGGTCGACACCTTCCAGGACTACCCGCTCCACACGGCATTTCAGGCCTTCGTCGCCTCGATCCTCTTCCTCGCCGCCTACGATCCGCTCAAGGGCCAGATCGACTGGTGGGCCAACCGCCTGCTCAACAAGCGCGGCCACCAGCTCTTCGAGGCGCTGGAGGCCCTGCGCTCGGAGATCCCCAAGGCCACCACCAAGGAGATGCTCACCCACGTGATCCTGCGCCGGCTGCACGGCTCCGGCCGCGTGCCGGTCTGCAGCGTCTACCTCTGGGAGGCCGCCCGCGATGGCTACGGCCTCATGGGGATCCGCGGCGAGGTCGACCCCGAGCCCCTGTCCGCGGTCGCCGGCCCACCGTTCACCGACGGCTTCACCGAGGAGGGCATGCGCTGGTACACCCGCGCCGAGATCCTCCGGCGCTCTCGCAGCGAAGATCCGCTTGCAACCGAGATCCTCCGCCTGATGGACGCCATGCACGCCCAGCTCACGATCCCCTTCCGCTCGGGCGATCTGGTGCTGGGCTGGATGCACCTGCGGGACGAGGACTGGTCCGACGGCTTCTCCGCCGAGGAGCTGTCCCGCCTGCTCGAGGTCGCGAGCCTCGCCGGCGTCACCCTGTCCAACATCCGCGAGTTCCAGGCGCTCGAAGAGGCCCACCGCCTCGCCGCCCTGGGTGCCATGGCCGCCGGCCTCGCCCACGAGATCCGCAACCCCCTCGCCGGCATCAAGGGCGCGGTGCAGTTCCTCCAGGGCGAGCCCCTCGAGGAGAGCGCCCAGGACATGCTCGACGTGGCCGTGCACGAGGTCGACCGACTGAACGTGGTCGTCAGCCAGTTCCTCGAGTACGCCCGCCCGTTCGAGCTCCGCCGCACCCTCGACCACGTCAACGCGGTGGTCGCGCACATCATGCAGGTGGTCCGCGCCCAGGGCGTGCCCGACGGCGTCGAGCTGGTCGAAGACCTCGCCCCCGACCTGCCCCCGGTCCAGCTCGACCGGGGTCGCATGTCCCAGGTCCTGCTCAACCTCTGCCAGAACGGGCTGCAGGCGATGGAGGACGGCGGACGGCTCCGGGTCCGCACCCGGCGGCGCACCGGTCGGCGCGGGGACGTGCTCGAGATCGCCGTCGAGGACAGCGGCCCCGGGATCTCCGCCGAGGCCCAGCAGCAGCTCTTCGTTCCCTTCTTCACGACCAAGGAGAAGGGCACCGGCCTCGGCCTCGCGATCAGCCAGCGCATCGTGCAGGCCCACGGTGGCGAGCTCGAGGTGGCGAGCCGGCCCGGCGTGGGCGCGACCTTCAGCGTGCTGCTCCCGCTCCCCGCGGAGGAGAAGGAGCCGGAGCAGCGAGAAGATCAGGTCGAAGCCGCCAAGTAGGCGATCCTACTCGACGCCGAGCGCCGCCTTGACCTCGGGCGCGCTCATGGAGCTGTTCCACACCGCGGTGCCGGGATCGAAGCGCTTGCTCTCGGCGAGCTTGCCGACCACGACGGGCTCGAAGCCGCAGTCGCGCACCAGCTGGGAGGCGGTCTCGATCGCGTCGTCGTGGTCGGAAGCCACGGGAATGCCGATCCGATCGCCCTCGCGGTGGGCCTCCTTCTCGAGGACCTCGTAGTGCACGGTGTTGAAGCACTTCACCACGTGCACGCCGTACAGGCGGCGCTGGGTCCAGCTGCCCGAGCCGGTGCCCGCCTCCTGGACCTCGTCGTAGGCGTAGCCATCGCGGTCCGCGATGGGGTTGCTCGCGTCCAGCACCACCTTGTGCATGAGCGCGTCCTTGACCGCCATGTCCAGATCCTCGGTCGAGCCGAAGGGAATGGCGAGCAGTATGACGTCACCCCAGGTGGCCGCCTGGATGATCGGACCGCACTGGCCACCGATGTCCCGCGCCCGCTCCCCGAGCTGCTCGGGATGCCGGGAAGACAGCAGCACCTCGTGCCCGGCGTCCGCCAGGAGGCGACCCAGGGCCCCTCCCATCATGCCGGCGCCGATGATCCCGATCCGCATGCACACCTCCGTGGGGCCCCTCTTTAGACGCCGGAACGGTCGTCGGAAAGGGGCAACATTCAGTCGAGCCGTTGCAGGCTCTCAGTCCAGGTTCGAACGGACGGACGGTCAGCCACGCTGACCAGGGACTCATAGCCGCTCCAGCCTGTACCGCGGCAGAAGTGGTCCCTGGTGGCGAGCCTGAACTCCGGGTACTCGGCGTCACAGACCACGATGAGTCCGTCGCCCTCGCACTGCTCGGAGCGCCACTGGATCTCGCACGAACGCGTGACCTTCCAGTCTCCGAACTGGTGCTCCCCCGACCAGGGCGCGGCCTGGGCGCCGGCCGTCAGGGCAGCGGTGGGCAACAGCACCTCCGGAGGCTCCCACGCGGCGTACTCGATGGTGCCGTCCGAACCCACGGTCCCCTCGCTGACGACCACGAGACCCGTCTCGGCATAACGCAGTCGGCGAGCGATCTTTCGGGCACCCTCCTCGTCCACGCCGACGATGATCCGGTAGGTGCGCCCCTCGTCCTCGGCGATCTCCTGCATCCACACCTCGCGGACCGGCGCCGCGGGCAGGGGCACCGCGCCCACGACCCGCTGGCGCTCGTAGGTGATCTCCTGGGCGGGCGGCGCCCAGGCGAGGAGGTCGACCGGACCAGCTGCGGACACGGCGGACTCGGGTGCCTTCTTGCAGGCCCCCCCGCCGAGCACCAGCACAGCCGCGAGCCCGAGTCGCCAGCATCCCCCCCGGGCCGGCCCGATCAAGGCTCGAGCTCTTCGGGTTCGAGCTCGAGCACGCCGGTGAGGTCCGGGGGCTCGTCGTCGCTGCGATCCCAGTTCACGCCGGGCACGACGTGGTTGGGGTCGAAGGGGCGCCGCTCGACCAGCATGGCCCGCGGGCGGGAGAGGAAGCGCAGCAGCTCGACACCGCCGGAGACCGCGTTGGAGGAGCGGCCGACGCCCGCAGCGGGCAGGCGCTGGGAGCTGCCGATGGTGCCGCGGTTGATGTTGAGCGCGCCGGTGAGGAGCGCGCGCACCATCTCGGGCAGCTCCTTGTGCTCCGGGTTCACGAACAAGGCGGTCGCGGTGCGGAAGGCCATCTCGTTGTGGATCTGCACCGCCTCCTGCCAGTCCTCGACCCGGTAGACCATCAGCAGCGGGCCGGGAGGCTCGTCGTTGAGGAAGCGCTGGCCCTGACGACCGTTGATCCAGTACAGCGCCGGGTTCACGTAGAAGCCGCGTCGTTCCTCGATGTCCAGGTTGTGGGCCTCGAGCAGCGGGGTGTGGCCGGCGGCGACCAGGTTGCGCCCGTAGCGGCGGTAGCGGGAGCGCGCGTTCTCGGAGATCACCGGGCCCATGAAGGTGCCGTCGGCGAAGCCGTAGCCGACGTTCACCATGGCGGCGCGACGCATGAGCATCTCGCAGAACTCGTCGAAGATGCCCTTGGTGACGAAGACCCGGCCGGTGCTGTTGTGGCGCTGTCCCGCGGTCAGGTACGCGCCGACGATGACCTCGTAGACGGCCTGCTGGAGATCGCAGCCCTCGACCACGATGGCAGCCCCCTTGCCGCCGAGGTGCAGCAGCGTGGGGAGCTCGGGCCGGTCGGCGAGGGCGCGCTGGATGGTCGAGCCGGAGGCGTACGCGCCGCTGAAGACGAGCGCGTCGAGATCCGGGTGGGTGGCGAGGCGCTGGCCGATGCCGGTGCCCGAGCCCTGCACCATGTTGAAGACGCCTCGGGGCAGGCGGCAGCGGTCCATCAGCTCGGCGATGCCCTGGCCCACGCCCGGCGTGAACTTCGACGGCTTCACGACGACCGTGTTGCCCGCCATCATCGCGGCCAGCGCCTGGAGCGTGCCGTGGAGCAGCGGCAGGTTGTGGGGCACGAGCACGCCCACCACGCCGTGGGGCAGCGCATCGCTGCGGGCGTCGGTCTCGTGGAGCACCCGCGGCGCGAGGAGCGGCAGGCCCTCGTCGAGGAGGAGGTCGACGACCCGGATCGAGGCGACCACCTCCTGGCGCGCCTCCCACAGGGGCTTGCCCGATTCCCGGCAGACCAGGGAGGCGAACCGCTCCTGCTCCTTCGACAGCGCCTCGCGGAAGCGGCGCAGGGCGGTCGAGCGCTCCGCGAGGGAGCACCGCCGCCAGGTGGCGAACCCGCGGCGCGCCGCGGCGACCGCGACCTCCACCGAGCTCTCGGAGAAGCCGAAGCGACCGAGCACGTCCGACCGATCCCCGGGGTTGATCCCGACGATATAGCCGTCCACCCGCTCGGGCTTGACGAAGGAGCCGCGCAGGTAGTCCCCGCGTCGGACCAGCCGCTCATTCCGTCCCAGGATCACGCGATCACCGCTCGTCGACCTCTACGCTGTCGTGCAGGACACAGCGGAGGCAACGCTAGCACAGGGCGGCGGGATGATCAGCGCATCGTGCCGGCTGCGTGCAAGGCCCGTGACGACCCATGGCGGCGCATCCCCGCCCCGTTAGGAAGCCGGCCGCCCGCGCGCAGCCCGCGGGAAACCAAGCCTTGGAGCCGCCGTGAAGAACGTGCACGACAACGTGCTCACCTGCGTGGGCAACACCCCGCTGGTCCGCCTCAACAGCGTCACTACCGGGTTGAAGTCCACCTTGTACGCCAAGGTCGAGTTCATGAACCCCGGCGCGTCGGTCAAGGACCGGATCGCGATGAAGATCATCGAGGACGCCGAGCGCGACGGCCTGCTGAAGCCGGGCGGCACCATCGTCGAGGCCACCAGCGGCAACACCGGCGCGGGGCTCGCGATGGCTGCGGCCATCAAGGGCTACAAGTGCATCTTCGTGCTCCCCGACAAGCAGTCCGAGGAGAAGCGCGCGGCGCTGCGGGCCTACGGTGCCAAGGTCGTCGTCACCCCGACCGACGTCGAGCCCGAGGATCCTCGGTCCTACTACAGCGTCAGCCGCCGCCTCGCCGACGAGACCCCCGGCGCGTTCTACGCCAACCAGTACCACAACCCCAGCAACCCCCAGGCCCACTACGAGATGACGGGCCCGGAGCTGTGGGACCAGCTGGACGGCGAGTTCGACGCGTTCATCGCCGGACTCGGCACCGGGGGCACGGTCACCGGCACCGGCAAGTACCTCAAGGAGCAGAAGCCCGACATCCAGATCGTCGGCGTCGATCCTGTCGGATCGCTCTACTACGACTACTTCAAGACCGGCCAGATGACCAAGGCCTTCAGCTACGTGCTGGAGGGCATCGGCGAGGACTTCCTGCCGTCCACGATGGACTTCCAGTACGTCGACGACGTGGTTCGCGTGAACGACAAGGAGTGCTTCCAGATGACCCGGCGCCTCGCCCGCGAGGAGGGCCTGTTCGTCGGCGGCTCCTGCGGCGCGGCGGTCGCGGGCGCCATCAAGTGGCTGCGCCGCCACGACCGCGAGGCACCGCTCCGCGGCGTCCGCGAGCGCCGCGTCCCGCACCAGCGGCAGGAGGCCATTGACGCCATCATTTGAGATCAAGGCGGCCCGGAAGGCCTCATTCGATACTACCGTCGCGACGTCCCTGATCACCTCGCGCGTCGGGTGCCTCCTCAACTCGTCGAGGAACATACCGGCGTAGTCCTCCGTGGCGTGCTTCCGGGACCGGTGCAGCGCCACGACGCACGCGCGGGCCTTCGCCTGGTCCTCGTCGTGCAACGCGCGCCGCAGCGTCTTCGTGAGAATATCAACGGCCTCGGCGGCCCAGGGCGCGTCC
>CALATR010000108.1 GCA_937891875.1 uncultured Pseudomonadota bacterium
GAGGTCATCTGCCGCACCCGGATCTTCATCGACGCCGAGGGTCGCCCGACCGACGTGCAGGTGTCGAGCTGCCCGCGGGTCTTCCACGCTTCCGCGCGAGAAGCGCTGTTTGCATGGCGGTTCTACCCGGCTCGTACAGCGGGCCGTAAGGTCCCGGCCACGTTCTCGTTGTCCATCCGGTACCGCCTGCGGGAGTAGGGTCGGGCGGCACCGGACCTGATCCGCCCCGCACCTGCCACGTCGACCGGACGTGACGGTTCTGCGGGAACCCGGAGCCCCAGGGGATCCACCAACGCTCTTGCAACGAATTCAATGCGGCTGGACCTACACCGGACTACCCTCGCGCGGGCCAGATGGCCCGGTCTGGGATAGCAGACCGGCCGCCTCCTGGAGAGACCGTGTTCGACAACGTCGGCCGCAGCACAGACGAAGAAGCGACCCTGCGCTCGTTCATCGCGCTCGGGATCGTCGGTGCCTTCGTGGCGTTCGTCTGGGTGTGCATCGTGGTCTATGGCCTGCTGATGGCCATCCTGTTCGTCTCCGAAGAGGTCATGGGCATCGAGATCGATGAGGACCAGCTCGTCGACCTGATCCTGGAGGAAGAGGAGCCCGAGCTCGAGGCACCCCCTCCGCCCCCGCCTCCCCCGCCGCCCCCCGCCGCGGCCCAGGAAGACGAGGAGGACGAGGAGGAAGAAGAGGACGTCCAGGACACGCCCGACGAGATGGTCGAAGAAGTCGCCGAGCTCGAGAAGCCCCCCGAGGAGGAGCTCAAGAACGCCAAGCAGCCCAAGGGTGAAGTGGGCGGCGTGGAGGGCGGCGTCGAAGGCGGCGTCGTCGGCGGCGTGCAGGGCGGCGTCGAAGGCGGCGAGCTGGGCGGAAGGCTCGGCGGCGCCAAGGCCTTCCACCACTCCGAGGTCACCGTCCGCCGCCGGGTCACCCCGCGCTACCCGGACGAGGCGAAGTCGATGAACCTGGGCGACGTCTCCTGCCGCGTCCGCATCTTCATCGACGAGACGGGCAAGCCGTACGACGTGCAGTTCATGGCCTGCCCCAAGGTCTTCCATGCCTCCGCCAAGGAGGCGCTGTTCAACTGGCGCTGGTACCCCGCCAAGAGCGACGGCCAGAAGGTCAAGGCGACCTTCCCCCTGGTCATCCGCTACAAGCTTCGCAACTGAGCCCAGCCACCCGGGGCGCCGCGGAACGCACCGCCGGCGCCTCGCCCCGGTTCCGTCCCTGGAGAGAGTCCCCATGATCTGGCTTCTGCTTCACGATGTCGCCCACGCTGCCGAAGAGGCGGCCGACTTCTCGCTGCTCGGCATCTGGAACCACTCCGGTCTGATCGCGCGCATCGTCATCGTGACGCTGATCATCATGTTCTTCGGCACCTGCATCGTCAGCGTGGAGCGGATCATCGCCTTCATGCGGTCCCGCGGGCACTCGGTCAAGGTCGCCCTCGCGGTGGTCAAGCCGATGCAGGCGTACGACGTGCAGGGTGCCCTCGCCGTCGTCAAGCGGGACGACTTCCGCGCCGGCCACCTCACCTCGCTGCTGCGCGCCGGCCTCGCCGAGATCGCCGAGCGCCCGAACGCGACCGGCATCCACAACGCCGAGCGGGCCATCGACAAGAAGGTGGGCGAGCAGATCGCCAAGCTCAAGCGCTGGTTCGGCATCATGGCGTCCGTCGGCTCGACCGCGCCGTTCGTCGGTCTGGCTGGCACGACCATGGGCGTCATCAACGCCTTCCAGGGCATGGCCAGCAGCGAGGGTGCGGGTCTCGCCGGCATCTCCGCCGGTATCTCCGAGGCGCTCATCACCACCTTCATCGGCATCGTCGTCGCCATCTGGGGCGTCTGGTGCTTCAACTTCTTCAACGGCTGGGTGGAGAAGGTCACGGACGAGCTCATCACCGCTCGCGCCGACTTCCTGAACTGGGCCGAGAAGCTGGTCGCTGACGGCGGTGTGTCGCCCTACGGCGCGGACGAGCCGGCCACCGAAGATGCCGCTCCGATGGATCCTGCGCCCGTCGCTGGAAAGTAGAACGCCCTCCCGGAGACCCTCATGGGTGCCAAGCTCGGGGGTGGCGGCGGCCTGATGGCCGACATCAACGTCACCCCGCTCATCGATGTCGTCCTGGTCCTGCTCGTCGTGTTCATGGTCATCACGCCCATGCTCGAGTCGGGCAAGAACGTGGACCTGCCTGTCTCGACCCAGGCGAGCGTGGTCAAGGACACCGGCCAGCACGTCGTGGTCAGCATCACCGCCGATGGGCGGTGGTGGGTGCAGAGCACCGAGGCCAACCCCGACACGCTGGTCGACCTCGTGTTCGTCGAGAAGAACATGCGGATGGACGCCCAGAAGGCGAACCCCGCCACCGCTGACCTGCCGCCCAAGGACCCGCCCGTGCTCGTCAAGGCCGACCGGAGCCTGAAGTACCGCAGCGTCCGGGAGCTGCTGGACGTGCTCGCCCGCGCGAACATCGTCCACGTGCAGGTCGCCACGGCCAAGGAGAGCTGAGATGGGTGCGAAGCTCGGCGGAGGCGGAGGCGGGTTCAACGAGATCAACATGACCCCGTTGATCGACATCGTGCTGGTCGTCCTCATCATCATGATGGTCAGCATCCCGATCCAGGTGAACCGGCTCGGGGTCAAGGTCCCCAACCCCGAGGCGGAGGCTCCCCCGACCCCGCCGGAGCCCACCGAACAGCTGGCTCTCGCCATCTACGACGACGGCCGCATCGCGCTGAACCGCAAGGTCCTGGTCCAGGACAGCTCCATCCTGCTCGACCCCAACGCCCCGGCGTCGGAGAAGGACGCGGCGCTGTTCTCGCTGGGGGCGGAGCTGACCCAGCGGCTCAAGTCCGCCCGCAAGAAGAACGTGTTCATCGACGCCCATCCGGACGTCAACTTCGGCATCGTCGTGGACATGATGGACCTGGCCCGCGAGTCCGGCGCGTCCAACGACGGCGTACGCATGGCCCGGATGAAGGAAGAGGGGCCGCTCGCCCCGACCAGCGTCGGCACCGGCGTGCTCCCCCGCGGCGTCATGACCGGCACCCCCAGCGTGGTCGGCTCGATCACCCAGATCCAGGCGGATCGCCAGGTCAAACCCCTGGTTCCGAAGGTCCGCGCCTGCTACGATCAGGCCCTGCAGAAGGACCCGTCGCTGACCGGCCGCATCCTCCTGCGCATCGAGCTCCTGCACGACGGTGAGGTCGTGAAGGCCGAGGTCGACCAGTCTTCCGTCGCCAGCGAGGAGCTCACCGCCTGCATCGACGCCCAGCTGGCGGAGCTCGAGTACTTCGAGCCCCTCAAGTGGCCCGAGGACGACGGCAAGGAAGCGTACAAGCACACCGCCGCCATCATCTACCCGCTGCTCTTCAGCCCGGGCTGATCCCATGAGCCACGACGCGCTGACCTCCTGGATGGAGGAGCGCCGGGACTGCGTGGACGACGCACTCGGCAAGCTCTTCCCGGACGCCTGGCCGCCCGCCTTCCGCGAGCCCCTGCGCTACCCGCTGTTCAGCGGGGGCAAGCGGGTCCGGCCGCTGCTGTGCATCGCTGCCTTCGAGGCCGTGGCTCCCGAGCCCATCGATCTGGGGCTCGTGCTGCCCGCCGCGGCGTCCCTGGAGCTGCTGCACACCTACTCCCTCGTGCACGACGACCTGCCGGCGATGGACGACGACGAAGAGCGTCGCGGCCGCCCCACCGTGCACGTCGCCTACGACGAGCCCACTGCCATCCTGGTCGGCGACGCCCTGCTCACCGAGGCCTTCGGCGTGCTGGCGCGGGCGCCCCTGACGGCGGAGGTCCGCATCGCGCTGGTCGCGCGGCTGTCCGCCGCGGGAGGCCACCTGGGCATGATCGGCGGGCAGGCCGCGGATGTGGGGCTGGGAGGCACGGTCGGTGACGTCGACACCCTCACCCGCCTGCATGCGGGCAAGACCGGCGCGCTGATCCAGGCCTCGGTCGCCATGGGCGGCATGGTCGCGGAGACCCGGCTCGAGTTCCAGGAGGCGCTCGAGGTCTACGGTCGCTCGGTCGGGCTCGCGTTCCAGCTCGCGGACGATGTGCTCGACGCGGACGAGGATGCCGGGGACGACGGCCCCCCCTCGTACGTCAAGCTGCTTGGGATCGATGAGACCCGGCGTAGAGCCTGGAGTCTGGTGGAGGACGCCCTGTCCGCCATCCGCCCGCTCCCGCGCCCGGAGCGCCTCGAGCAGCTCGCGAAGTTCATCGTGGAGCGCGACGTCTGAGCCGCTCGGTCGCGGGGTCGTCCGACTCCGGGCCCGCACCCTGGAGCGACCCATCGCCCGTCCCTCGCCGGTCCGACTCGACGTCCTGCTGGTCAAGCGCGGCCTGGCCCAGTCCCGCCAGCGCGCTCAGGAGCTGATCGAAGACGGCGCCGTGCTGGTCGACGGCATTCCCGCTCGCAAGGCCTCCACCCGGGTGCGCCCGGACCGCCCGATCACGCTGGCTCGCGAGGACTTCCCCTGGGTCGGTCGCGGCGCCCTCAAGCTGCTCGGTGCCCTCGACGGCCTCGACGTCGACCCGTCCGACGTCACCGCCGCCGACCTGGGCTCGTCCACGGGCGGGTTCACCCAGGTGCTGCTCGAGCGTGGCGCCCGCAAGGTCTACGCCATCGATGTGGGCAAGGGCCAGCTCGCCTGGTCGCTGCGCCAGGACGAGCGCGTCGTCGTCATGGAGGGGACCAACGCCCGCCACCTCGACTCCCTGCCCGAGCCCATCGACTTCATCGTCGGCGACCTGTCCTTCATCGGCCTCGCCCTCATCCTGCCCACCGTGTGGACCCTGCTTCGGCCGGGCGGCCAGGCCGTCGTGCTGGTCAAGCCCCAGTTCGAGGCCGGCCGGGAGCACGTCGACGACCGGGGTCGGGTGTCGGATCCAGACGCCCGGGCCGACGCGATCGAGCGCGTCACCACCTGCGCGCGCGACCTCGGCTTCACCGTGCTCGGCGGCCGCGACTGCGACGTGCCCGGCGCCCGCTCAGGCAACGTCGAGTACTTCCTCCACATCCAGCGTCCACCCGACGTTGTAGGCGACTGAGCACCGCGGCTGCCCGAACGTGGTTCGACGCCCCCGCCGAGGCCCGCCTGGTCTGGTAAGCTGCGTCGGCCGAAGGAGACCCTACATGCGCTTGCGCACCCTCGCCATCCTCGCCGCCGTTCCCCTGGCCGGCTGCTACCCCTTCGTGTCGACCGGCACGTTCCAGGAGGCCTTCTGCGCCCTCGACGAGGACGGAGATGGCGCCCAGAAGTGCACGTTGGAAGGGGATTTCGAGCGCGAGTACGACTGCGATGACACCAGCCCCATCGCCGCCCTGCGCTCGCCCGACCTCGCCGAGATCCCCTACGACGGCATCGACAACGACTGCGACGGGGAAGACGAGCTGGACCTGGACAACGACGACTACCCGGGGATCAGCAAGGAGGACTACGACGCGCTGGGCGGTCTCGCCTTCCCGTCCGATCTCGAGCCCGAGTTCGACTGCAACGACCAGGACAACTCGATCTTCCCGGGCGAGAACAACGAGGTCTACTACAACGGCATCGACGAGAACTGCGACGGCAAGTGCGACTACGACGCGGACGAGGACGGCTACGCCGACGCGGTCGAGGGCGTGGGCAACGACTGTGGGATCGAGGCGACGGACTGTCTGGACAGCGACTCCGACGTCTTCCCGGATGCGGCCGGCGAGGCCTTCTACGACGGCTTTGATCAGGACTGTGACGGGATCAACGACTACGACCCCGATGAGGACGGCTACGCCTGGCCGGTCTACCAGACCCAGGTCACGAACTTCCTCGACCGGCACAGCTACGACAACGACATCGTCGCCTTCACCGACTGCTACGACACCAACGACAGCCCGCTGACCGACCTGCTCAACGGCGGGACGAAGGCGCCGATCACAGTGAACGGCGGCGTCGCGGAGCTGTTCTACGACGGCGTCGACGGCAACTGTTCCGACGTCGACGCGGTGGTCGAGAACGACTTCGACCTCGACGGTGACGGCTACATGCGCACCGCGGACCGGGACGACTTCCTGGCCTACGTCGATCAGTACGTCTCGTTCACTCGCCAGGACGGCGTGCGCCCCTACGAGGCTGCGTTCAAGGCCGCCTTTGGCGAAGACCAGGCCGCCTGGGCAGACTACTTCGACGCCCACGACAACGACTGCAACGACGCCGATCCGGCGGTGCTCCCCGGCGCCATGGAGATCCTCGGCGACAGCGTCGACCAGGACTGCGACGGCGACAACAACACCTCACCGTTCCGCTTCGCCGACTTCGTGTGGGAGGGCGTCGGCAACCCCGTCGTGCGCGCAACCGACACCGACTTCGTGGTCGCAGCCCTGGCTACCGAGAGCATCACCGTCGGCACGGGCTCGACCCAGGGCCCGCGGGTCTTCACGTTCAGCTTCGAGCTGTCCGCCGGACCCGACGCCTCGCCCACCCTGCAGGCCTCGCCGTCCACCGCCGGCTCGACCGACGTGTTCTCCTCCGGCCTCGGCATGTCCGGGTTCTCCAACGGCTACTACGTCGGCCACGGCTTCGTGCGCTCGGGCAACACCCGCCTGCGCGGCGCGGTCGCGGTGGACAACGCCGGCAAGTACTCGGACATCTCCGCCCAGACCGGTGATCGCGTCAGCGCCGAGCTCGACTACCAGAACCTCGACATGCGCTGCGACTCGGCGACGGACACCTGCTGGGTGCTCGCCTGCGACGGCGACGGCGTGCAGTTCAGCGCCTTCACCGACTCCGAGGCCACCACCGGCTTCGCCGAGACCAACAGCGGCAGCGCCGACGTCGCGAACGTCGACTGCTTCATCTCGACCGAGGCCGCCGCCGGCACGCTGACCCTGAACACCATCGCCTCGTCGGGCTCGGTCAGCGCCTGGGAGGTCTCCGGCTCGTTCCTGAACCCGGCCGGCAGCAACCCCTTCAGCAGCTTCGACCTCGATCATGCCAGCAGCCACGGCGACTGGCTGGTCCTGGGTCACGAGAGCACCGGGCTGACGCTGTGGCGCTCGACCAGCACCCAGCGCACCGTGCTCTCGAGCCGCGCGACCGACGAGGCCGACGTCGCCTTCATCGGCAGCCAGGCCTACCTCGCAGCCCTCGGCGGCAGCGACGCGTACCTGGCCTTCGGCAACCCGACCAGCTCGGTGACCGAGGTCGCCCTGCCCTTCGCCGACTCCGCCGGCAACCTGTACACGCCCGAGCACATCGCCATCGAAGCTGCCGGTGACCGCGCCATCGTCGTCGTCTCCGGCACGGATGGCTCCGGCAACGACGTGCTCGGTTGGATGATCGTCCAGACGCCCTGAGCTGTGGAGCTCCAGAGATGTACCGCATAAACCAGCGTTTTCCTCGAATCCATGGTCTCCTCCTCGGCGCCGTCGTCCTGGGGCTGCCCGGGTGCTGGATCAGCCAGGTCGCGTACGAGAACGCCCTGTGCAAGCTGGACGAGGACGGGGACGGTGATCCCCGCTGCGGCCTGTCCAACACGGTCCAGGACGGCGACTGCAACGACAAGAACCCCTACATGAGCACGCTCCGCGAGGAGACCGGCACTGGCGAGCTGGACGACCGCGGAGAGGACTCGGGCGGCGCGTACGACACGCTCGACAACGACTGCTCGGGCGGGGATCTCATCGACGTGGACGGCGACGGCTACGCCGGCATCTCCAAGGCCGACTACGAGGCCAAGGGCGGTGTGTGGCCCGACGGCATGAAGGAGCTCGACTGTTACGACCTGCCCATCGAGGGCATGCCCGAGGGCTTCGAGGCCACGCTGTACCCGGGAGCCCCCGAGACCTGGTACGACGGTCTCGACGGCAACTGCAACGGCGACGACGACTACGATCAGGACGGGGACGGCTACGTCGCCCGCGAGTACGCCGACGTCTACACCGGCGGCAAGCCCACGACCGACTGCAACGACGCCGACGCCTCCATCAGCCCGCTGTCCGACAGCGAGGTCTGGTACGACGGCGCGGATCAGAACTGCAACGCCGACAATGACTTCGACCCCGACGGCGACCGCCACCTGACCCCCGACTACAACGACGACGCCGCAGTCTTCGTCGATGCGTACGGCTACGAAGGCGAGGACTGGGTCCCCTGGGTGCCCGACAGCGACTGCATGGACCTCGACGACAGCTTCGGCACCGTCGGTCCCGAGATCACGAAGGCCCTGGCGTCCACCGTCTACGTGCGCACCCCTGGCGACGGCGAGTGCACGGCCGCGGAGGGCACCTCCTGCGAGGACGACGCCTACGACGGCATCGACAGCGCCTGCGACGACATCGACAGCCGCGGCAACGTCGTCTTCACCGAGTTCGACCAGGACGAGGACGGCTACGTCCGCAGCAGCGAGCCGGACGACCGGACCAACTTCCACGCCTACGTGATGCGCTACGCCGAGTTCACCGACAGCCGCGGCGTACAGACCTACCGCCAGGCGATGATCGACACCTACGGCGACGGCGCGGGCAACCTCACGACCGAGTCCATCGACGCCTGGTACGACGCCCACGACAACGACTGCGACGATGCCGATCCGACCATCAACCCCGACGCCATGGAGATCCTGGGCGACGGGGTGGACCAGGACTGCGACGGCTTCGAGGACACCGCCCGCTTCGTGTTCGACGACTTCGCCTTCGTCGACCCGGGCCCCGTCCGCATGACCAGCACCGAGACCCACCACATCCTGCTGGTCAGCGCGACGGGCGGCGTGGACGCGGCGGACGGCTTCGGCCTCAAGCTGCCTCGGGTGTTCGCCCTGTCCTGGGACATCGACGCCACCAGCGCCCTGGACCTCGTGGTGGACGGCACGCCCTACGCCGTCACCAAGGGCTCGGACGCCCTGCACCACCCGGTCCACCTGACCGCCTGGGGCAAGAACTACTTCAGTGCGATCACCTGGGCCTCGACCCGGACCCGCCTGCAGGCCCAGCTGTCGACCCCGTCGACCGGCACCAACTACAAGGTGCTCACCAGCGTCACCCCGTCCTCGCGCACCGACGTGGCTGCCTACGGAAGCGGCGACCTCCGCTGCGACACGACCACCTGCTGGCAGGTCGGCTGCGACGGCAGCAGCCTGCAGTGGATGACCTTCGACCGCAGCACGGCAGCGACCTTCCGCGGCGACGGCATCGACGTGGACGTGGACGCCGAGCAGTGCTTCCTGCTGCCGAGCAACCTGGCCGGCGACGGCGTCACCCACATGTACACGGTGGCGGCGGACGGCTCGTTGTCAGCCTGGATCGATGACTTTGGCGTGCTCGGCCCCGCGGCCACCGATCCGCTCGCCGGCATCGAGGTCACCTTCACCCGCAGCCACGGCGACTGGCTGATCCTGGGTCAGCCGGGCGGCGGCATCCGCCTCGTCAACAGCGCGACGACCCAGACCAGCGTGCTCACCGACACCACCTGGACCGATGCGGACGCGGTGGTGGTCGATCGGGGCGGCAGCGACTTCTGGGCCATCGCCGGC
>CALATR010000109.1 GCA_937891875.1 uncultured Pseudomonadota bacterium
CGCGAGCGGATCGGACGCCGCCCCGCCACTCCCTCGCCCGCAGCAACGCGACTCCCCGCCAGCGGATGCCGCCCCGCCACCCCCTCGCCCGCAGCAACCCGACTCCCCGCGAGCGGATCGGACGCCGCCCCTCAGATCGCCGCGCGGACCTCGTCGTCCGCCAGCTCCAGCAGGCCGTTCGCCACGCACCACCGCAGGCAGCGGTCCGCGTGGGCTGCGCCGCACTGGGTGAGCCGCGCGCCGAGGGAGGTGTCGCTGACCTCCGCCGCCATCATGCCGTCCAGCTGGCGCTCCTGAAGGTCGCGGAGCACCAGGTAGCCGAAGGCGGCCGGGTGGGGGGCGCCGCGGTGGGCGCGCAGGGTGCGGTGCTGGCCCGTGCCGCGGGTCTCCAGCGTGCCGATCCCCTCGAGCGCGCCCAGCAGCACCGTGCGCGTCTTGCGCAGCGACTCGGCACTGTCCGTCTCGAGCTCGCGGCTGACCAGGTCCTCGACGTCGCCGAGGGGGATGTCGGTGTCATCCCGGTCCAGCGCCGGCACCACCAGGTCGTCGATGGCGACCAGGGTGATCGGGTGGGACAGGGCCCACTGCACGGCCACGAGATCGATCTGCCCCGAGGCCGGCGCGCGGTCGTAGACCCGCATGAACAGGCCGTCGGCGATGGCGTCGTCGTCATCCCACTCGAGGAACCCCTCGCGCAGCAGCCGCACCAGCTCGCGCCGCCGTGCGACCGAGAGCTCGGGCAGGGCGTCGTGGCAGGCGTCGGTCCAGGCGCGCTGGTTCGTCCCCCGCTCCGCGAGCGCGAGCAGGGTGTGGGCGTCGTCGAGGTTGAGCGTACGGGTCCAACTCTTCACGGAACGTCCTTCTGAGGGCATGCCAGCCTAGCAGCGTGGCCCCGACCCGCGCCACGCGCCTGCACCGAACGGTCAGAAGCGGGTACAGTGCGCCCCTCATCCAGCAGGAGGCACCGGGTGCGGATCCGACAGGCCGTAGCGGGGACCCACGCGGGCGCGGTGCGGACGTTCAACGAGGACGCCGTGCTGCGCCTGGGACGCGTGCCCCTGTACGCGATCGCCGATGGCATGGGCGGCCCCGACGCGGGGGACGTCGCGGCACAGCTCTCCCTGGACGTGGTCAAGCGCCACGCCATGACCATCCGCGACCACAACATCGCGCTCACCCGCGAGCGCTCCGCAGAGCACCGCCGCGCGCTCCAGCGCAGCCTGGACTCGGTGTTCAACCGGGCCTCCCAGCAGATCCGCGAGGAGGCGGCCCGCCGGGGCAAGTCGGTCATGGGGGCGAGCCTCGTCCTGTGCACGATCGCCGATGAGTACGCCTACATCGCCCACGTCGGCGATGCGCGGGCCTACCTCGTGCGCGGCGGCACCCTGCAGCGCCTGACCGAGGACCACACCCTGGCGGAGCTCAAGCTGAGGCGCGGGCGGATCACCCGGGCGGAGTACGAGAACCATCCGGAGCGCCACGTCCTCTACCAGTCCCTCGGCGCCCCGTTCGAGCTGGACGTGGACCTGGCCGAGGTGCGGCTCGAGGACGGCGACATCCTGCTGCTCTGCTCCGATGGCGTCGTGGGCTCCCTCGACGACGCGCAGATCAGCTCGGGGCTCGATCCCTGGGACCTCAACGGCAGCCTGCGCGGGCTCTTGCGGGCCTGCATCCAGGCGCGCTGTACCGACAACATCTCCGCGGTGATGCTGGGCATGGAAGGCGAGACCAAGACCGAGGTCGTCCCCAAGGTCGATCCCGAGGCGCTGGCGGACGACGATCCGCCCACGACGCCCGATGTCGTGGAGACGCCCTCCTTCGATGTGCGCGGCACCCTGTTCCAGGACCTCGACGAGGCCCAGCGGACGGCGCTGGCGCCCTATCTGGAAGAGCGGACGTTCAACGCCGGGGATCGCCTGTTTGCCGTCGGGGATCCCGCCGACGTCGCCCACGTGGTCGTCGGCGGGCGGGCCTTCCTGACCTGTCACGGCCTTCCCATCGGCGAGGTCGCCGATGGGGTCATCTCGGCGATCGCCTTCGACGGACGCGGACTGTCGGAGCTCGAGGCCGTGGCGAAGGCTCCGACCACGACCCTGTGCCTCACCCGGCGCCGCTTCGAGGACCTGCTGGTCGAGAAGCCGGCTCTCGCCGCCCGGATCGCGATGGGTCTGTCCGATGCCCAGGGTCGGCTCGGCCGCACGCTCGCCTCCCGGCTCGAGGCGGTCGAGGCTGCGCTCAAGGGAAAGGGCTAGGCGGATCCGTGTCGCGCCGCGCCGCCGGCGTGTCGGGGCGTACGCGGCGCGTGTACACCCAGACCTGACAAGTCGCTGACGTGTGGGTACGCTGGCGCGGTCAGATCTGGAGACGCCCCATGCGCCTGTCCCTCCCGTCGATCGTCCTCATCGCCCTCGCCCTGGCCGGCTGCAACGAGCCCCCCGGGGCCCCGGTGGTCGCCATCGAGCCGGCCGAGCCCGTCACCGCGGACGGGCTGTCCGTCGTGATCGTCCAGGACTCGGTCGATCCCAACAAGAACGACACGGTGTCCTACACCTACACCTGGCGGGTCGACGGAGCCGTGGTCGCGGCCCTCACCGGTACCGAGGTCCCCGCCGATCGCACCAAGCGGGGCGACATCTGGTCGGTCACGGTCACTCCGGCCGATGACAAGGAGACCGGCCCGGTCGGCACCGCGTCCATCACCATCGGCAACACCGCGCCCACCGCGGCCGTCGAGATCACCCCGGACGCGCCGCTCTCGACCGATGACCTCATCGCCCAGGTCACGACCGATGACGTCGACGGCGACACGGTCAACACGACGGTCTCCTGGAAGGTCGACGGCGAGGACGCCCGGATCTCGACCGAGCGCGTGCCCGCGGATCGGACCCGGCGGGGTCAGGTCTGGGAGGTGACCGTCCTGCCCAAGGATGCGCGCTCTACGGGCGAGGCCGTGACGGCCAGCAAGCAGATCGCCAACCAGCCGCCGGTCGTGGACGCGGTCCGGATCCGGCCAGACAAGGCGTACGAGGCCAGCTTGCTCGAGGTCGTGGTCGACGCTCACGACAACGACGGCGACGACCTGACCTACGCCGCGACCTGGCGGGTCAACGGCGTCGACCTCACCGAGATCACCGACCTCGAGCTCGACGGCAGCTACTTCGACAAGGGCGACGAGGTCGAGGTCAGCATCGTCGCCAACGACGGGCTGCTCGACAGCGCGCCGGTGTCGTCCGAGGTCCGCACCATCCTCAACACTCCGCCCACCCTGACCAGCGTCACGATCACCCCTGCCGAGGCCTTCGAGGGGGACACCCTGACCTGCACCGCCGCGGGCTTCGCCGACGTGGACGGCGATCCCGAGGGCTACATCTACGAGTGGCGGGTCGACGGCACGGTGGTCGGCAGCAGCACCACCCTCGGCAGCGAGGCCTTCGGCCGCGGCGACCGGGTCTCGTGCGCGGTGATCCCCTTCGACGGCGTCGAGAACGGCCTGTCGGTCTCCGCGCGCCCGCTCGTGATCAGCAACACCCCCCCCGAGGTGGCGACCATCACCATCGGTCCCGCCGATCCGATGACCGGCACCACGATCACGTCCAGCGTCACCGGGGCCTTCGACATCGACGACGACGCGGTCCGCCTGGACATCGACTGGTACGTCGAGGGCCGCAAGGTCGCCTCGGGCGCGTCGCTGGCCGGCACGTCCTACGTCAAGTTCCAGGACATCTACGCCGAGGTCCGGCCCTACGACGGCACCGACTACGGCTCGCCGGTGAAGTCGAACACCCTGACCTCCACCAACGCGCCGCCGAAGATCGACACCTGGGTCCTGGCGCCGACCACGCTGTACACGGACGCCACGATCACGCTGACGGTCGCTGCGTCAGACCCCGACTTCGACTCGGTGCGCCTGACCCACGACTGGAAGCTCAACGGCACCACCTACGGCACGACCTCGACCCTGTCGATCCCGTCGACCGACATCACCCGCGGTGACGTCATCACCCTGGTCACCACCCCCAACGATGGCACCATCGACGGCGCGACCCGCTCGGGCAGCCTCACGGTGGTCAACAAGCCGCCCACCATCCCCGAGATCTCGATCGACCCGAGCCCGAACGCCGACCCCGACGAGAGCCTGGTCTGCTCCATCGACACCGCCAGCGTCGACGCGGACGAGGACACGCTGACCACCGTGATGACCTGGTACCGCGACGGCGTGAAGTGGACCGGCAAGACCTCGACCACCACCCGCTCGGGTGACACCATCCCCAGCACCGAGACCGACGACCAGGAGACCTGGGAGTGCGAGGTCACGGTCAACGACGGCTACGTCACCGTCACCGCCACCGAGGAGGTCCGGGTCAGCTCCCGCGACGGGCAGGTCCGCAAGACCGACGGCACCTGGATCGACTTCAAGCTCGCTGCGTGCGGATCGGGGCGCAGCTGCAGCGGCACCGACGCCGAGAAGGCCTGCGAAGACCTGGGCATGAAGGTCGCGAGCCACGCCTCGAACGGCACGACCAAGGTCGCGTCCCTCGGGGCGTCGGCCTCCTGCGGCTACAGCGTGTCCTACTTCGAGATGGACACCGAGATGGGAAGTTCCGACTGCCTTGTGGCGATCTCCAACCTCGAGTGGAGCTCGTGCTGCGGCACCACGTCCTGGCACGGCAACACGCTCTCGTTCGCGTCCCCGGGCACCGTGTTCGGCAACGTCCGCAGCGGGGACTCCGGATTCTCGTCGTCCTACACGAACCGCAGCGGCACGACCTGGGGCTGCTTCACCAAGACCAGCACCGCCAGCTCGTCGACCAGCTGCTCCACCCTGTACGTGGCCTGCGTGGACTGATCGGGATCAGCCGCAGCAGCTGTTGCAGTCGTCGATCATGCCGTTGCAGTCATTGCAGCAGGTGCCGCAGCCGTCCCCGCAGTTCTTGCAGCTGTCGCCGCAGCCGTTGCAGGCGTCTCCGCACCCCTTGCAGGCGTCCCCGCAGCCCTGGCAGCCCTTGGCGCAGTCGTCGCACGGGCACTTCTGGGCTTGCGGCGCGATCCAGTCCATGACCGAGCGGCGCACGGCCTCCACCGCGACCGGCGCGGCCTTGGCCTGGGTGGTGAACAGGGTCGCGATGGCGGTCCAGGCGGTGAGCATGGCGGCCGCGGCGTGCACCCAGGCGGGCTGGGCGATCCAGCGTGCCAGGCGATCCCGGCCGGTGGGGGCGGCCTGCTCCCGAGCCAGCGCGAGGGCGCGGTCGGCGCGGGCGAGCAGGGCGCCGACCGTGTGCTCGACGAGATCGCGGTTGCGCAGCCAGGGCAGGGCGCCCAGGGAGGCCTCGAGGCGCGCGCGGTCGTCCGAAAGGAGATCGGCAGCCGCCGCGACCGAGCGCGGCGTCGGCAGGCCATCGTCAAGAAGCGGGTTGAAGCTCCCGTCTCGGGCATCGTCGCCCAGATCCTCGAGCGCGTCGACCGCGTAGATGACCCGGCCCAGGGCGTGGCCGAGGGTGCGCAGGTGGGGCTCGGCCGCGGCGTCGGGGCCCCCGGGCAGGCGCACGATCTCGCCGAACAGCAGGGCGAGGGCCTGAGCGGTCGGCTCGGCGGCCTGGGCCAGCGAGCCGCCCCCGTGCTCGACCGCGAGCTGGCGGTGCTCGAAGCCGGACAGTCCGGCGGTGTCCAGGCCGAGCCCGTCGAGCAGCGCGCGACCGCGGCCGATGGGCGCACCCAGGACGTCCCGGGCGAAGCGGGCGGCGCGGGATCCCTCGACCGCCTTGTCTGCGACCCACTGATCGGCGAGCAGCATCTGGGCTCCCACGGCAAAGCGCAGGGCGACGCTGGCGGGATCGTGGGTCTGGCGGTGGACCACGGGCAGCATGGGGCAGCGGCAGCGGTCGGGACCCGCGCCCTCGGTGACGAGCCCATCCACGAGCGTCGCCAGGAAGACCGCGTCGTGGCTGTGCACCCCACGCCAGGCCTGACCGACGTGCTCGCCGACGCCCTGGCACAGGCCGCAGTAGTAGCGCCGGTGCCGCCCGCGCTGGACCGGGGAGAGCGCGTCCATGTCGGGACGCATCAGCCCGAACACGGGGCCTCCGGGGCGTGGGACGGGGCGAAGGCCGCCCAGTCGCTGATGTAGGGGGCGAACGCCGCGCGGTCTGCGAAGGGGGTGGCGGCGAGGTAGCGGCCGAGCAGGAAGCCGTGGATCCAGCGGAGCAGCCGCGGCACGTCGCCGAGGCGGGCCAGGCGGCGATCCAGGTGATCGAGAGCGGCCGGGTCGGGGAGCACGGCGAGATCGGCTCCGGTGTGCACCAGTCCGCGCCGCAGGCCGGCGGCGTCCCCGGCAGACCAGCGCACGAGCAGCGTGGGGTCGCGGCGGGTGGCGATGCACAGGGGCAGGGTCGCGGCGAAGCTGTCCGCGAGGTCCTTGTCGAGGTCCGCGAGGGCGTCGGCGGCCTGGATGGCCCGACCCCAGGCAAAGAAGGCGGCCTCCTCGTCGGCCGTGAGGGGGCGTCCGGCGGGGAGTCCGCCTGTGGACGTGATCATCGCGAGCCAGGCCCCCGAGATGGCCGCCGTCGTCTCGACCACCTGGGCCAGGGGAACCGCTCCCGGACGGGCCGACAGGGTGGCGACCGCGTCCACCTGGATGGCCCAGCCCCGGCGGATCAGATCCTGCAGGCGCTGGAGCGTCCCGGAGTCGGCGCTGCAGTCCATCAGCGCCCGTCCCACCAGGGCGGCCAGCTGCGCCCGCGCCGGCGCGCCCGGTGGGGCGACCCCTGCGTGCATGGCGACCAGGGTGGGGGCGAGGAAGGCCTCGGTGCGTGCGCGCAGGACGGCACGGTCGGCGCTGGGGCCTCCGTGGAAGTCAGGCGCGTCGATGAACTCGTCGTCGAGCTTCGTGAGCAGGGCGAGGCCGGCCGCGGCGTGGGTGGCGGCGGACGGATCCGCGACGCCGGTCGCCCGGGCCATCGCATGCGCCAGCTCGGCCAGCCCGCAGCAGAGCAGGCGCGCGGGGCCCGAGACCCGCCCGTCGCGATCCGCCTCGGCGAGTGCGGGAGTCCACAGGGCGAGCTCCCGCTGACCGCGCGCAGCGAGCCTGTCAGCGACGCGATCGTCAGGGATCCGGGAGGCAGCGGGAGGCAAGGTCACAACGGTCCATCGGTGCAGAGATGGGTGACTTTACCGTGGGGGACGGGAGAGGCGGGAGTGGTCACGGGAGGTCGCGTGGGCTCGACCGGGGGAGTGGCGGCTCGGTCTCCAGTCCCCAGTCTCCAGTCTCCAGTCCCACCGCCTTCCAGCAGGAGCCATCATCGCGGTGCGCGCGGCCAGTGGCAGGGGCTGGTCCTCCGGCGCCGGCGGTTGGGACGAACTGCAGAGACGCCCCGAACTGAGACATCGGTGCGGGCAGCTCTGCTCCCTGACCGGCCGAAGCTGGAGACTGGGGACTGGAGACCGCCCCTCCACCGTCCCGTTCGGGGTCACGCGACGCCCCTCTCGTTCGTGGACCCTACGGAGCCCAGTCGACCTCACACCTGCCGATCAGCCCCTCGCTCGCCGCGCGCTCCAGGAAGACCTGCACCCCGCGCCGACCTTCCGGGCCGTACTCCAGCGTGCGCTGATTGGCGTACATCCACAGATATTCGCGGACGCGCTCCGGGGTGTCCAGGGGCCCGTTCCTGGCGAGCAGCCAGTCGACCGCCTCGTCGAGGTGCTCCAGCCCGTGGGCGATGCTCTCGCGCAGCAGGGTGCTGACGTCGGCGATGACCTCGGGCCCGAGGTGGCGGGCGATGCTGTTGCCGCCGAGGGGGAGGGGAAGGCCGCCGGTCTGCGCCGCCCACCACTCGCCCTGGTCGACGACCTTGTGCAGGCCGAGATCCTCGTAGGTGAGCCGGCCCTCGTGGATGATCAGGCCGGCGTCGATGGTGCCGTCGCGCAAGGCGTCGAAGATGAGGCGATACGGCGTGATGGGCGTGACCACCGGCTTCAGGTCGTCGACCATCATGCGCAGGGTCGTGTACGCGGTCGTCGTCAGGCCGGGCACGCCGATCCGGATGCCCTCGAGCTCGGCCAGGGTCATGGGCTCGTTCGCGACCACGACGGGACCGTAGCCCTCGCCCATGGAGCCGCCGTGGGGCAGCAGCTGGTAGCGATCGGCGACCGACGGGTAGTGGGCGATGGACAGGGCGAGCACGTCCGGCCCGGCCCCGCCCGAGCCCAGCTGGTTGAGGGCGTCGGTGGGAGAGGTGGTGATCGCGAAGCGGTAGTCGCCCGTGTCGATGAGCCCCTCGAGGAGGGCGCGCATCATGAACAGGTCGTCCGCGTCGGGGCTGCAGGCCAGCGAGATGGTACGCATGGTCAGCGCGTAACGCCGGAGGTCGTGCATGCCCCTGCCCAGGCTCATCGGAGTGGTCCACCTCGCCGCCCTGCCAGGGGATCCTGGACACGCCGGCGGTGGCTTCGACGCCGTGCTCGACGCGGCCCTGCGCGACGCGGACGCCATCGCCGAGGGCGGCATGCACGGGCTCGTCGTCGAGAACTTCGGGTCGTGGCCCTTCGCCAAGGGAACGCCCGAGGATCCGGCTCCAACCGTGCAGATCGCCTTCATCGCCCGCGCGGTGGCCGCCATCCGCAGCCGCGTCGACCTGCCCGTCGGGGTCAACGTCCTGCGCAACGACGCCCACGCCGCCCTGTCGGTCGCCGCTGCGTGTGGGGGCGCGTTCATCCGAGTCAATGTGCACGCTGGCGCCGCCCTGACCGACCAGGGGATCATCGAGGGTCGCGCCGCCCACACCCTGCGCCTGCGCCAGCAGCTGGGTGCCGAGTCGGTCGCTCTGTTCGCCGACGTGCGGGTCAAGCACGCCGCCCCCCTCGTGCCCCGCGATCTGGTCGACGAGGTCGAGGAGCTGACCCACCGCGCCGGTGCGGACGCGGTCATCGTCACCGGCCGCGGCACCGGCCAGCCGGTCGACCACGCCCTGCTCGCCGAGGTCGCCACCGCCGCCGCCGGCCGCCCGGTCTACATCGGCTCCGGCATGCGCCCGACCCAGGCCGCGCTGATGCAGCACGCCCACGGGGCGATCGTCGGGACCTGGATCAAGCGGGGAGGGGACGTGCGTGCCCCGGTGGATGTGGCGCGGGTCAGGGAGCTGGTGGCGGCGGTGGGGTAGGGGCCAGGGGAGGGGGGCGGCCCGGTCCACTCGCGGGGAGTCGCGTTGCTGCGAGCGAGGGAGTGGCGGGGCCCGATCCGCTCGCGGGGAGTCGCGTTGCTGCGAGCGGGGGCGTGGAGGGTCGGTCTCC
>CALATR010000110.1 GCA_937891875.1 uncultured Pseudomonadota bacterium
GGAGAGAGCCGGATCGAGCGAGAAGGTCCCGATGACGGGCTGGCCGATCTGCCGGAGCCCCTGAGCGACGATCCGCTGACCCTCGGGCTGGATCTACCTGGGCGCCGGGCGCTGAAGCGGTAGGTTCAAGGGAGCTTGTCGGACGCGCCCTTGCGCCAGGGCTGCTCTCTGGGCGGTCGCGCGCGACGCAGGCACAGGCTGTCGATCGCGCCGGCATCGCCCATCAGCCCGGGGGCCAGACCGGTCTTCGGGTCGACCTTGCAGGTGACGACGCCGTCGGGCTGCACGGGATCGAAGGACGGCGTGGTGAGCACGGCGTCCTGCATGACCCGCTTCCACAGGGGGGCGGCGGCCGCGCCTCCGGTGAGGCCCAGGTCCCCCTCGTCGAGGCCGACCCAGACGACGGTGACCAGCCCGTCGGCGTGTCCGACGAACCAGGCGTCCCGAGCGCGGTCCGACGTGCCGGTCTTGCCGCGGGCGACTGCGCCGGAGAGCCGAGCACCTCGTCCCGTTCCCCGGGCGACCACGTCCTCGAGGCCGTCTCGGACCAGCCAGGTGGGTCCAGCCTGGGCGATGCGCCTGCGCGAGCGCGCCTCGCCGCCGGTGCGGGTGCCGTTGGGCCGACCGATCCGGGTCACGACCCGCGGGCGGGCGGTCACGCCTCCGGTGACGAAGGCGCTGTGGGCCTCGAGCAGCTCGAGCGGCGTGACCTCGACCGCGCCGAGCAGGGCGGGAGCGGGGCTGTCCGGCTCCAGGGGCAGGCCAGCCCGCTTCATCCGGGACAGGGTGGGCTGCACCCCACAGTGCTCCGCGATCCGGACCATCGAGCGGTTGTAGCTGTGCACCAGGCTGTCGTGGGCGGTGGGGCTGCCGTGGTGCTTGCCGTCATAGTTGCGCGGAGTCCAGGTCCCAAGCGTGATCTCGGCGTCGGACACCCGGGTCGACGGCCGGATCGGACGGTCCCTGCCGCAGTCGTCGTAGGCCTCCAGCAGGATGAACGGCTTGAGCGTCGAGCCCGGCTGCCGCTCGGCGCGACGGGCGCGGTCGAAGCTGTCGTCCCTCGCGCCCGGATCGCCCCCCACGTAGGCCAGCACGTCTCCCGTGTGGGCGTCCATCACGACCACGGCCGCATGCAGGGGCTTGCCGCGCAGCCTGCGGTGGCCGGCCCGCAGGCGGTCGAGCCAGGCCTGGGTGTGGGCGACCGTGCGCTCCTGCAGCCACGGGTCCAGCGTGGTGTCGATCTCGAAGCCCAGGTCCTTCTCCAGCCGGGCGGAGGCGTCGTCCTCGACCACGTGGAGCACCCGATCGAGCACCTGCCGGGTGGCCTCGCGCTCGCTGGGGTGCAGGTCCACCCCCAGGGGGCGCGCCTTGGCCTTGTCGATGGCGTCCGCGCTGGCCCAGCCGAGCTCCGCCATGCGATCCAGCGCCTTGTCGCGGCGTTCCCTGGCCCGCTCCGGATGGCGGAGGGGGTTCATGGCGTTCGGACCCTGCAGGATCGCGGCGAGGAGCGCGCCCTCGTGCAGCTCCAGCTGGCTTGCCGGCTTGCCGAACCAGACCTCGCTGGCCCGGCCGATGCCGTAGACCCCGACCCCCTCGACGTGCCCGTAGTAGACGGTGTTGAGGTAGGCCTCGAGGATCTCCTCCTTGGTCGCGCTCGCCTCGAGGGCCAGGGCGCGGACGGCCTCGCTGGCCTTGCGGTCCAGCGCGCGCCGGGCGGCGAGATCGCGGTTCTTGACCAGCTGCTGGGTGATCGTGCTCCCGCCTTCTGCGACCCCGCCCTTCTTGACGTTGGCCAGGGCGGCCCGGGCGATCGCGCGTCCGGACACGCCGCTGTGCTCGAAGAAGCGGTGGTCCTCGAGGGCCAGGAGCGGTCGCCAGGCCTCCTCGGGGAGCGCCTCGAGGCGGACGTCGATCCGAGGGGCGTTGCCACCGTCCCAGCTGGTCGCGAGCACCTCGGGCTCGAGCCACAGGCCGGACCGGGCATCGAGGGGGGCGCCCGCCGCGTCGACCAGTCCGCGGACCACGCCGTCCTGGACCGAGATCCCGAACACCAGCGGCGCGTACCAGTGGCCTTCCTGGCGATGTCCGCGTCGGAAGACCCACCAGGTGTCACCGTCGATCTCGTAGGTGCCCGGCTCGGTGGGGCGGGAGCGCACCCGCACGTAGTCCAGGCGTTCGAGGCGGTCTCTCAGGTGCTGGGTCTGCACGCTCCGCCCGACGACCGGGGTGAACGGCGCCGAGCGGATCTCGAGCTGCCGCCGTCCCAGCACGTGGTCGAGGTCGGTGGCGCGGGCGGACGTGGGGCCGAGCACGGCGAGGGCGATGACGAGCAGGACGACGAGGGCACGCATGGCGTCCACGTGTGCACGCGCGACCCCGCAGCCAGTCCCCGGATCGACCGGAGGTCGCAGGGCCCGGACAGGCGGTCGGAGCGGCACCCGGAGCGGCGGACCGGGGGATCCGGCACGCCGAGATCCCGGGCTCACCGGCCGATCACCGATCGCGGACCAGGTACACCGCGTGGCCGATGATGACCCGGTCGTCGTTCTTGAGCTCGATCGGCGAGCCGTCCTCGGGGGCGGTCTTGAAGTCCTCTTCGCCCTTCTGCACGAAGAACGCCGCGAACGAACCGTCGGCCTGACGATAGGTGTCGAGGTAGTCGGACAGCGTCAGGGTCGTGCCGTCGGTCGTGGCGGTGACGGTCACCCCGTCCAGCGCCAGGGTCCGACCCTGCCCCAGGGGCAGGCCCTTCGTGACCAGCGCCGCAGCGAGCTTGTCGGCGGTGTCGATCATCAGGAAGCGGGCCCGCGGGTTGGGCAGGCTCGGGTCCTCGAAGAGCTCGAGGCGCACCGCGAAGTCTTCGTCACCCTGGTCATCGCGGCGGATGATGTCGATGGGGACCTCGTCGATGTCCTTGTACTCGGCGGCGCTGACGTCGGCCTCGTCGTACAGGAACTCGCTGGCTGCCTGCACGGTGAGGGTGCTGCGGCGGCCGCGGACCTTGAGTTCGAAGTAGGTCACGGGCTCGAAGGTCTGGTCCTCGTCGATGCGGTTCTCGGGGAGGATCAGGTCGGCGCCGGTGTGGTTGCCGCAGCTGAGCGTGCCGACGACCATCCAGCCGGTGTGCACCAGGTGGACCTCGCGGCCGAGCTCGAACTGGGCGTCCTCCTCGTCCACGAAGCACACGACCGGACCGCTGGCCTCGGCGGCTGGAGCCTCCTGCGGCGCGGGCGCGGGCGGGGGCTCGGGCGCAGACTCGGCCTCGACCACGGGCGGGGGCTCGGGGGCCGGGGGCGGCTCGGGCTTCGGCGGCGGCGGGGGCGGCTCGA
>CALATR010000111.1 GCA_937891875.1 uncultured Pseudomonadota bacterium
CTCGTCGACCCGCACCTTGTTCTTCACCTGCCCATCGCGGACGAAGAGCAGCTCCTTGCCGACGAGGCGGTAGACGCCGTCGTCGATCTGGGCGTCGGGCGCGGAGGCGAGCAGCTCCTCGTCGGACGGTCCGCGGGGAGGGAGGGGCGGGGGCTTCGGCGCGCTGGATGGGCTGGCGTCGGACGGTCCGCCGGCTGCCTTGATGGAGGCCCACAGGTCGAACAGCAACGGCTGGAGCGGTGTCTGGACCTGCTCCTTGCCCGGATGCAGCAGGATCCCTCGAGCAAGCTCGGCCTGCTGTTCGGTGGTGACGTCGTTGTCGAAGCTCAGGGGGAAGAAGGCCATCGGCTTGACGCGATAGAACGCGTGCTCGACCACCGAGCTCGAGCCGTCCACGATGGCCAGCGTGATCGCGCGGACCACGTGACCATCCTTGTCGAACCGCCGATCCCGGGCCAGCACCCACCGGGACAGGCCCTCGCCGCGCGCGAACAGGTTGGCCAGCTGGACCTCCTCCTCACCGGAGGGCATCTGGTGCATGCGCACGCCGCCCTTGTCCCAGGCGATCAACATGCCCGCGGGCGGGTCCTCCTGGTCGAGGTCGTCTTCCTGGAGCAGGGTCACCCACTGGGCCAGTGCCAGCCCGGCGAGTCGCCAGAGATCATCGCTCAACGTGCCCCCCTCGGGTGCGAGCGCGAACTCTACTTCAGGCCATGCGCTACCTGCGCACGCAGTCGTACGTCAGCGGAACCGGCGTTCCCAGCGGCAGGACCTCGAAGTCGGTGGGCTGGAGTTCGACCAGATCGTGTGGGCCGAGCAGATCGGCCCACTTGGCGGTGTTGGTCGTGTCGTTCTGGAAGGTGAACAGGACGCGACCGCCGTCCGCCAGGAACATGCCGTGCTTCTGCAGCGCCCTCGCGACCGTGCGTGCGGCGTCGTTGGGCAGGTCATCGAGCGGGTAGTCGGCGCGCAGGCGCAGGCGCACGCCGTAGGGCGGGTTGTTCGGGCCTCCGCTGGCGGCGCCGGTGCTGTGGGTGGCGGGAGCGACGTACTCGCCAGCGCGGATGGTGACGTTGGGGAGGATGAAGCGCAGGGCGTGGCCGATCTCGCCGCTGGCGACCTCGTCCGAGGTGACCAGCAGGGGAGCGATCGGGTAGCCCGCGGCATCGGCGCTGGTGCACTGCTCACCGCGGCCGAGGGGTCCGTAGTCTCGGTCCATGTCCCACACCGCCAGGCAGCCGCCGTTGAACACGTCGCCGCGGATGTCGGCGCGCCACATCTCGTAGAGCCGGCGGGCGTCGCGGTCGACGACGATCAGGTGGCAGTCGCCGTCGCCCTCGCAGGCCAGGCCGGACTCGCCCTCGAGGCGCGCGCCGGCGGGCACGGGCATGGGGTCGGTGTCGCAGTCGGGCGAGTAGTGGTCGCGCGTGGGCGTGAACGGGCGGGTGATGGTGGCGTCGTCGGCCTCGAACACCTCCAGCGAGAAGTCGATCTGCGCGCGCCCGAATCCCCAGCCGTCCGCGTCCAGCGCCGCGATGATCGCGTCGCTGTCAGGGTCCTTGGCCACGGCGGAGATGTCCTCGTACCAGATCGAGCTCGCGGGCAGGTAGCCGTCCCAGCCGGGCGAGTCGGTGTCCGAGTCGGAGTCGCTGTCCGAGTCGGAGTCGCTGTCCGAGTCGGTGTCCGAGTCGCTGTCCGAGTCGGAGTCGCTGTCCTGGCTCGGATCGGTCTCGTCGCTGGCCGGTCCTGCGCAGCCCCACAGGCCCAGCACCAGGATCAGGATCGCACCCCGCATCTCCACCTCCGTTGCGTCAGCCAGCGTACACGTCGATGGTGCTCGCCGCCTCCTTCGCGAGCTTCAACGTCACCTCTGCGTCAGGGTGGCGGACCAGCAGGAAGCCGTCCGACAGCAGGGTCTGCTTCCAGTCCCGGGTGGGCTGTCCCGGGCGCAGCAGCTCGTCGATGATGACGTGCTCGCCGTAGCGGGAGAGGAAGCGGTCGAGGCCCTCGATGCGCTGCACGGTGCCGCTGCCGTGGGCGCGCTTGAACACGATCGCCGTGCAGTAGCGCTTCTCGGCCGGCGCGTGGACCCGGCCGTGACACACGGCGCGCGCCCACTCCACGAACAGGTCCATGTCGCTGCCGACGTTCATCTGGTCCACCAGCCGCGCTCCGCCGGGTCGGCAGCCGATCTCGCCGAAGACGACCTCGCCGTCGGACTTCTTGTACCACTCCATGTGGGTGAAGCCCGACTCCATGCCCAGCGCCGACAGCACCTTGCGACCCAGCGCCACGCCCGGAGCCAGCCGCTCGTGGTCCAGGTTGCGATAGGTCAGGATGATCGGGCTGATCCAGCGCTCGGTCCGCGCGACCAGCGGGCGGGGCAGGTACTGGGCGACGTTCTCGAACCCGGGCGTGCCGTCGACGCTGACGGTGTCGTAGGTGAACTCCTCCCCGTCGATGAACTCCTCGCAGCTGGCCTCGGTGACGTGGCCCATCCGGCCCAGCACGTCCTGCAGCCCCGCGGCGTCGTCCACCCGGAAGGTGTCGGCGCTGCCCGCTCCGGCGATCGGCTTGAGGATCAGCGGGTAGCCGAGCTTGTCGGCCGCGGCGCGCGCCTCGCTGGCCGTGCGCACCCGGTGGCTGTGGGGCACCCGGAGCCCGGCCGCCGCGATCCGCTCCTTCATCGCCTGCTTGTCCCGGAAGCCGAGCACGGTGTCGCGGGACATGCCGGGCACGCCGATCGCGTCGCGGATGCGGGCGGCGGTCAGCACGAGCGGCTCCCAGGTGGCCTCCACCCGATCGGGCCTGCGACCGCCCAGCCACGCGATTACCCGGTTTGCGACGTCCACTTCGTCGAGCAATCGCGGCACCTGTAGATAGCCGGTGACGGAGGCGCGAACCTTGGGCGGCAGGCCGGCGACGGGGCGGTCGCCCACGGCCCACACCCGGGCCCCGACCTCGGACAGTCCACGAACAAAGTCCGGCATCTCGGCCGGAAATGACGGATTCAGGAAGACCACGTCCACGGGAGCCTCCAGGCTCGGTGACGCTCCTGTCGCGCGGGGATGCTCGTGGCGCAAGGCACGATCTCATGCCAGTGAGGGCACGGAGGCGTTCATGCGCACGGTGGTGTTCGTCGCTCCCTTCGCCCTGCCGACCACGCGGCGGGTCATCGAGGCTGTGGCCAGGCTCGCGGACGTCCGCGTGATCGCCATGCTGCAGGAGCATCCCCAGGAGCCGCTGTCCTGCGAGGTGTGGATCTGCCCGGCGGTCCTCGATGACGCCTCGCTCACCGGCTGCCTCGACCGGCTGGTGCGCCAGGTCGGACTTCCCCACCGCCTGCTCGGGATCCTCGAGGCCCTGCAGGAGCCCCTCGCCCGTCAGCGCGCCCGTCTGGGGATCGAGGGCATGCGTCCGGAGACCGCCAACCGCTTCCGCGACAAGGACCGGATGAAGGCCTGTCTTCGTGAGGCGGGCGTCGGCGTCGCGGCCAGCTGCCGGGTCGACGCCCACACCACCGCCGACGAGATCCTCGAGCGTGTCGGTCTGCCGCTGGTGCTCAAGCCCCTCGCCGGTGCTGGAGCCGTCGCCACGGTCCGGGTCGACGACGCCGCCGGCCTGCGGACCCAGCTCGCTGCCCTGCCTCGCCCGCTGATCGCCGAGACCTTCTTATCGGGCGCCGAGCACAGCATGGAGGTGCTGGTCCGCGGCGGCGAGGTCCTGTTCCACAGCGTCACCCGCTACCTGCCGTCCGCCCTCGAGGTCAGCAACAACCCCCACCTGCAGTGGGTCGTGCACCTTCCCCGCGACACGTCCGCGTTCGCCGACGCGGTGCCCCAGGTGACCAGGGCGGTGCTCGCCCTGGGCATGGACACCGGGATCGCCCACGCGGAGTGGTTCCGCATGCCCGATGGTCGCGTGCTCATCGGGGAGATCGGTGCCCGGCCACCCGGCGCGGGGTTCCTCGATCTGCACAGCCATGCGCACGAGGCGGACTGGTTCGACGCCTGGGCCCGCCTGGTCGTGGACGGGACCTTCGCCGGTCCCTGGCCGCGGCGCTGGTCCGTCGCGGGGGTCTACCTGCGCGGTCCTGGACGGGGTCGGGTGGCCGCGGTGGAGGGCCTCGAGCGGGCCCAGCGCGACATGGGGATCCACGTGGTGGAGGCGCGCCTCCCCCAGATCGGCCAGCCACGGCGGGACGGGTACGAGGGAGAAGGCTTCGTCGTGATCCGGCACCGCGACGATGACACGGTGCGTGAGGCGGCCCTGTCCCTGATCCGGACGGTGAGGGTCCACTATGCGTGAGCCGTTCTCGCGGTGAGAACGGAAGATGCGAGAGGAGCGTCATCAAGGTGAAAGGAGAGGACATCCCTGCGTCATGGGAGACGGTGAGACCGCCGTCTAGCCTGCAATCAGGGAGGTCTCATGAGCCCACGAGCCCTTGTCCCGCTTCTCCTCCTCTTGCCTGGCATGTCATATGCCGGGTATACCGCGCGGTTCGGCGCGACGGAGGTCGCGGTCGAGCCCGTCAGGACCGGTGGATCCGCCGCTGCGTACTACGGGTATGACACCACCAACCCCGAGGCGTCCGACACGGTCGACAGCGTCGAGGCGGACAACACCGGCGTGTTCATGCTCCACGAGGACGCAGCCGGCCAGATCAGCCTCATCGTCCTGCTCGACAAGTACGGATCCAGCGACGCCGGCAAGGTGAACCTGGTCTTCAGCGGCGCCACCGGATCCACCTGGACGGTCATCGACGACCCCCGCAGCGTCGATGTGCGCGACGTGGCCGGACGGATCTCCGACGGCTGGGACGTCAAGTGGACCTGGGGTGCCGGCGACGCCGATGGTGGCGTGCTCACCCTGGCTCCCGGCGACTTCTGCGTCGGCATCGACGTGTTCCGCACGTCCGGACTGTCCAGCTACGAGGTCGTCACCCCCGATGGAGCGGGCGGCTTCACCCGGACCGCGATCCCATCCAGCGACTGGCGGGACATCGAGCTGTGCTCGGTACCCGACACGGACGGCGACGGCATTCCTGACGCCGACGACGACTGCCCGGCGACCCCGTCCGGCGTGACCGTCGACTCGGCGGGCTGCCCCATCGACACCGATGGTGACGGCGTGGCCGACTACCTCGACGACTGCCCCGGCACCGCGGCGGGCGTGGAGGTCGACACGGTCGGCTGCCCGGTCGACAGCGACGGCGATGGCGTGGACGACGAGGACGACCTCTGCCCGGGCACCGAGTCCGGGGTGGAGGTCGACGCGGACGGCTGCGCGCTCGACAGCGACGAAGACGGCGTGGACGACGAGGACGACCTCTGCCCGGGCACGGCCGCGGGCGTGGAGGTCGACGCGGACGGCTGCCCGGTGGACACCGACGGCGACGGGATCAGCGATGATCTCGACGACTGCCCGGACACCGCCTGGGGCGACACCGTCGACGACACCGGCTGCTCGGTCGCCGACTACTGCCCCTGCGACGACCCCTGGTCCTGGCGCGGCGAGTACCTGATCTGCGTCTGGGACGAGGGCAAGGCCTTCGTGGACGACGGGCTGATGAGCAAGTCCGAGTTCAAGGGCGTGCTCTGGGAGGCCTTCCTGTCCGACTGCGGCAAGTCCGAGCGCAGCTGTCGCTCCGGCGGTCGGCGGCACTGACTTCCGTCGTCCTCGCCGTGGTCTGGCGGCGAGGGCGACCCCAGCCGGCTAGCGGGGCCCCATGCCCGACCCCGCCCGCGCCATTCGCTTCCATCGCGGCACCCTGCTGCTGGAGGGCTTTCCACCCGAGGAAGTCCCAGCCTCCTTCCTGCATGATCCGCGGGTTGGCATGCCGCGGGGACCGGCGATCGCCTACCACCGCATCGTGCTCGACCTGCACCGTCGCGGCATTCCCTACCTCGACGAGGCCCGCGCCTACGTCGCCCTCGACCGGGCGCACCACAGCCACAAGACCCCCCGCGACTACCAGTCCGAGGCGGTGGTCGCGTGGCGCAAGGGCGGGCGGCGCGGCACGGTCATCCTGCCGACCGGCGCGGGCAAGTCCTTCGTCGCCGAGCTGTGCATCGTGGATGCCGGACGCTCGGCGCTGGTGGTCGCCCCGACGCTGGACCTGGTCGGTCAGTGGTACGACGGCCTGAAGCGCGCGTTCGGCGGTCCCATCGGCGTGCTGGGCGGCGGCGTGCACGACGTGCAGCACATCACGGTCTCCACGTACGACAGCGCGTGGATGCACATGGAGCGCTACGGCGATCAGTTCGGGCTGCTGATCTTCGACGAGGTGCACCACCTGCCCGGCCCCTCCTTCGCCCAGGCGGCCACGCTCTCGCTGGCGCCGTTCCGTCTCGGCCTGACGGCGACGCTGGAGCGCCCCGACGGCGAGCACGAGCGCGTCTTCGACCTGGTCGGTCCCATCGTCTACCGCAAGGAGATCACCGAGCTCGCCGGCGACTTCCTGGCCGAGTACCGCACCGAGATCGTGCACGTCGACCTCTCCGACGAAGAGCGCCTGGCGTATGCCGAGGCCCGGGACACCTTCCGCTCGTTCTGCGAGAGC
Source organism: uncultured Pseudomonadota bacterium (assembly GCA_937891875.1). Classification (GTDB taxonomy): domain Bacteria; phylum Myxococcota_A; class UBA796; order UBA796; genus REDI01. The sequence goes on from CALATR010000111.1 coordinate 6,563, forward strand.
GCGGGGATCCGCATGGGCGGAAGGGGAGGATGGAACCACTTCCTGCGCGAGTCCGCCCGCAGCCGCGAGGGTCGGGAGGCCTTTCGCGCGTGGCAGGAGAGTCGGCGACTGCTGCAGGGTGCGGACGCCAAGCTGCGCATGCTGTCCGAGCTGCTCCGTCGCCATGCGGATCGGCGCTGCCTGGTGTTCACCAACGACAACGCGACCGTCTACGAGATCAGCCGCAAGCTCCTGGTGCCGGCGATCACCCACCAGACCGACCTCAAGGAGCGCCAGGCCCTGCTCCAGGCGTTCGGCAGCGGCGAGCTCCCGGTGCTCGCGACCAGCCGGGTCCTCAACGAGGGTGTCGATCTGCCTGCCGCCGACGTCGCGATCGTGCTGTCCGGGACCCAGACCGTTCGCGAGCACGTGCAGCGGCTGGGGCGCATCCTCCGCAAGCAGGAGGGCAAGCAGGCCGTGCTGTACGAGGTCGTCGTGGCGGACACGGTGGAGGAGCGCCAGAGCGCCCGCCGCCGCGATCACGTGGCGTACCGCGAGTAGGGTCCGGTCAGGCGCCCAGCTGGTCGAGCACGGTGCGGACGCGTCCGACCCAGGCCTGGCCGAACAGGTTGACGTGCACCAGCAGGTAGTAGAGCTGGTAGAGCGGCGTGCGCTCACGCCAGCCGGGCTGGAGCGGCGCGACCTCGGCGTACGCAGAG
>CALATR010000112.1 GCA_937891875.1 uncultured Pseudomonadota bacterium
CTCCGTGTTGAAGCCCGTTCTTCCCCGTAGCATCCGCAACCCACGCCTCCCGCTTCGAGTGCCTCCTGCCCGCCCCTCCACCGGACTCCTCGCCCTCCAGGGTGACCCGACCGAACGGGGTCAGACCCCCAGGGGTTAGATGCTGCATCCCCGCTTGGAGTCAGACCTCGGGGGGGTCGGCTCGAAGATCGCGGCGGGGGCGCTCTTCGCCGAGGCCGGCGGAGGCGGCGCTCCCGTGCTCGGCTCCATCGGGCTCGCGGTGCTCCTCGCCGGCGGCCTGGGGTTCGCGACCGCACTCGCCCTCGGCGCGCTCCGTCGTCGCCGCGAGCTCGTGCTGCACGCCAACTCCGCCGTGCTGGACGGCAGGCTGCTCGACCTCCGAGGTCAGCGCCCCGAGGCGCATGCGGTGATCATCGCGGACGGCGCCGCCGGGCCGATCCCGTGGGAGGACCTGAAGCACCGCTGCAACCAGGACGAGGGCCAGCGGGTGGGCGTGGCGCTGGTCATGCTCGGCAACATCGAGGTCGTCGCCCAACACCTGTCGCCGAAGCGCGCCCGGGAGCTGGTCGAGGCGATCGGCGCCCACTGGCCCAGCGAGTCGCGTCCGGCACTCGACGGTGAGGATCTGCGCTCCCTGGAGGCGATCCGCGGGGTACCCCAGTGAGGTGAGCCCGCAGAGGGTGCACGGAGATGGGAGCCTCCGGCCGAGAGGAGCACTGCTGGCCAGGAACAGGCCTTCCAAGTCCATTCGTACCAGATGCCAGCAGGACCCGGAGGGCCCCGCCACGGTCGCAGCGTCGGCGCTCCGATCTCCCCCGCCTCCTGCCCGCCCCTCCACCGGACTCCTCGCCCTCCACCGTGACCCGGGATCGCCGCCTCCATCCCAGAGGTGTGATCCCGACCCAGAGGGTGTTACCGCCGCCATCCTTCCCAGGAGCCGCTCCCTCATGGAACGTCCCGATCCCGACGCGCTGCTGGCCGCGTTCCGCGCGGACCTCGCCGCCGCGAGCGATCCCGCCGCCGTCGATGAAGCCGTCCGCGTGCACACCGGCAAGAAGAGCGCCTTGAAGGCCGCACTCAAGGGTCTCGGTGGACTTCCGCCGGAGGACCGCAAGGCCGTCGCCCAGGCGCTCAACGCCGCGCGCCAGGAGATGGAGGCCGAGGCCAGCGCCGCCAAGGATGCCGCCGCCGAGCAGGCCATCGCCGCCCGCCTCGACGCCGAGTGGCAGGACCTGTCGCTCCCTGGCGTCTCCCCCCAGCGCGGCATGCGCCACCCGGTCCTCGCGACCGAGGAGCGGCTCATGAACGTGATGCGCCGCCTCGGCTTCACCCGGGTGACCGGCCCCGAGGTCGAGCACCCCTACTACAACTTCGACGCGCTCAACATCCCCGAGCACCACCCCGCCCGCGACATGCAGGACACGTTCTGGGTCGACGGCGGCCTGTGCCTGCGCAGCCACACGACCACCGTGCAGGCGCGCGTGCTCCAGCAGAAGCCGCCTCTGCCGGTCAAGATCTGCGCTGCGGGCCGGGTCTACCGGAACGAGGCGGTCGACGCGACCCACCTCGCGATGTTCCACCAGTTCGAGGCCATCTGGGTCGAGCGCGGCCTCACCTTCGCCCACCTCAAGGGCACCCTCGCCCTGCTGGCCCGCGAGATCTTCGGCGAAGATCGCCGCGTTCGCTTCAAGCCCAAGTTCTACCCGTACACCGAGCCCTCGCTGGGCCTCGATCTGGCGTGCGTGATGTGCGACGGCGCCGGCTGTGCCGCGTGTCACGGGGCCGGCTGGGTCACGGTGCTCGGCGCGGGCATGGTGCACCCCAAGGTGTTCCGCGAGTTCGGCTACGACCCCTCCGAGGTCTCCGGCATCGCGTTCGGCATCGGCACCTCGCGCTTCGGCGCCCAGGCGGTCGGCATCGTGCGCGCCCGCAGCCTCTACGAGATGGACCTGCGCGTCCACAACGCCATCCACCGGGGGTCGTGATGCGCATCTCCCGCAACGTGCTCTCCCGCTTCGTGGACGTGCCCCGCGACGCCCGCCGCCTCCGCGATCTGCTCGACGACGTCGGCCTCGAGGTCAAGCGGGTGGTCGACCGCTCCGACGACCTGCAGCTCACCCTGGAGCTGCTCGCCAACCGGGGTGACCACCACTGCTACAAGGGCCTCGCCACCGAGATCTCCGGTCGCACCGGGGACGAGGTGACGGTCCCGCCGGTCTTCGAGCTGACCGTCGGCGACAGCCCCATCCCGCTGCGCAACGAGACGCCCCTGTGCGGCGTCTACACCGCGACCCTGCTCGTGCGGGACGCCATCGGCCTGGGGCAGCTGGAGGCCGACACCATCGCGCCGATCCTGGGCGCGGACCAGGGCAGCGTCAGCGCCCCGGTCGACGCGACCAACCTGGCGAACCTCGAGCTCGGTCAGCCGACGCACGCCTTCGATGCAGACACGATCGTCGGAGGGATCACCATCCGCACGTCCCGCCCCGGCGAGACCGCCCTGCCCCTGTTCGCCGAGGAGCGCGTCGAGCTGCCCGAGGGCACCATCGTCATCGCTGATGACGAGAAGATCCTCGCGATCGCCGGCGTGATCGGCTGCCAGGAGTCGCGGACCACCGAGGCCACCCGGCGCATCCTGCTCGAGTCCGCCCACTTCGATCCCATCGCCGTGCGCAAGGCCAGCCGGGCGCTCAACATCCTGACCGACTCGTCCGCCCGCTTCGAGCGCGGGAGCGACCCGAGCGCCTGTCTCGTGGGCGCTGGGCGCGTCGTGCACCTGCTGGTCGGCGAGGCTGGCTGGGAGGTCCAGGGCACGACGGGCGTGGTCGGCGACTGGCACGATCCCAAGCGGATCATCGCCATCTCGGTCCCCGCGGCCGGCGCCTTCCTCGAGGTGCCGCTGGACACGGACGAGGTGGCCGACCGCCTGTCGCGCTACGGCTTTCCCGTGTCTCCAGCCTACCCCGAGTGGGACGGCTGGACCGTGCCCGACGCGCTCTCCGACCTCCCGTCGAGCAAGCTCCGCGGTTACCTGCTGGTCCGGGTCCCACCCCACCGGCTGTGGGACGTCGAGGACGTCGCCGACCTCTACGAGGAGCTCGCCAAGAGCATCGGCTACAACGAGACGCCGACCCACCTGCCCCCCATCGCGATCGGCGCCGAGCCGGCCACCTGGGAGGTGCGCAAGGCCGCCGCCACCCAGGTGCTGCTGGGCAGCGGGTTCACCGAGGTCGTGCTGGATGGCTTCCACGGCCGCGACCTGGTGGAGCGCTACGAGCTGCCCGAAGGCCATCCCCTGCTCGTCCACGTCGAGACCGACAACGCCCTCGATCGCGCCTACAGCCTGCTCAAGAACACCGGCCTGCACCAGGCGCTGGATGGGGTCGCGGTCAACCTGAACAACCGCAACACCGAGGTGAAGGCCTTCGAGTGGACGCGCACGTTCCACCGCGATCGCACCGCTCCCAACGGTGTCTGCACCGAGCGCGACATCCTCTGGGCCATCGTCACCGGACAGGACCGCGAGCCCAGCTGGGCCGAGGCGGGCCGGCCGGCGGACGTCTGGTTCGTCAAGGGCGTGCTCACCGAGCTCGGCGTCGAGCTGCAGGCCCCGCTCACCATCGGCCCGCCCAGCAAGGACCAGCCGCTGAAGGACCTGCTGCACCCGGGCCGTCAGGCCAGCATCCTGCTCGACGGCGAGCCCATCGGCATCTTCGGCGAGGTCCACCCCAAGGCGGTCGCCGCGGCCCGCATCAAGCGCGCCCGACCGGTCTACCTGGAGCTCGACGCCAAGGCGCTGCTGCACCACGAGGCCCAGGCCCCCCCGTGGCAGATGCCCCCGGCCCAGCAGCCCATCGACCGCAACCTGGCGTTCACACTGCCTCTTCGGGTGGAGGCAGGCGGCGTGGCTCGCACGCTGCAGAACAGCGGCCCCGAGTGGCTCGGCGCGGTCGACATGGTGGATCTCTTCGAGCACGAGGACGAGTCCGGCGCCCCGGTCCGCACGGTCACCTACGCCCTGCGCTTCGACGTCGAGGACCAGTCCCGGTCCGCCGATGAGGTCAATGCCGTGCTGGACCACCTCATCGCGGCGGTGCAGGGTGCGTGGGGCCACCGCGGCGTGACCCTGCGAGCCTGATCGGTGCGCACCTCCGGCTACGTCGTCGCCCTGGGCGGATTCGCCCTGCTCATGGCGGGGGGCCTGGGGCTCGGCCTGTGGCTCAACGCCGGCGTGGCCCGGATGGAGCCGGGCGCGCTGGAGCTGGACGTCGGTCCGGAGCTGACCGCGGTCATCGTCGGCAACAGCGGGGACGACACCCCGGACGCCCGGCAGGTGCGCGAGGCGGCCGCCGCCTACTGCGCCGAGGCCGGGTGCGATCTGGTGGTGCTCCTGGGGGACACGGTGCTGCCCGCCGGCCCGGACGCGCCCGACGATCCGCGCCTGGACGCACGGATCGGCGCCTGGGCCGCCATCGCTCCCACCGTGGTCGTGCCCGGCGACCGCGACGTCGGGCCGATCGGCGATGGACGCGGGTTCGGGCGGCTGGTCAGCTGGGCGCGCGACAACCCGGACGTGCTGGCCCCATCCGCGACCTTCGACGCGGACGCGGGGCCGGCACTCCTGATCGGACTCGACAGCAACGAGCTCCTCGGCGGGGGCGCTGGAGCGGACGCCCAGCGTGCCTGGCTCGACCAGGTGCTCGCGGCGAACGCCCGTCCGTGGCCCGTTGCGCTGGTCCACGATGTAGACGCTGCCGAGGTCGCCGCGGTGTGCGGCCGAGCCCGGGTCGCCCTTCACGCCGGCCCCGGACGCAGCTGGGTCGAGCGCTGCGGCACCACGTTTGTAGCCTCGGGTACCGGAGGCGAGACTCCATCCGGAGAACCCGCGCCGCAAGGCAGCTTGCACCACACCCCAGCGGCGGGCTTCGTCGTGATGGTCGCGCAGCCCGACCGCCTGGAGTTCAGGTTCATCGGTGCAGACCGTCGAGAGACCTTCCGCGCGGTGAAGGTGGCGTCCGGGGCGGTGGAGCTGGTAGACGGCACGGTACTGCGCCAGCCGTGACCGCCAGCGGGCGGCAAGGATCGGTGGCAGACTGATCGTTAGTGTGACGGGGGGCTGTTCTGCCCCTCTTGTTTGCTGCGCCCGCGCCGATGTCCGTGGTGCGCTTCCCTTGGAGTTCCGATGGCCGTCGTCCCGGTTCCTGGCCGAAGAGGACGAACCACCTATGTCGTTGCCGACGATCGCAGCCGCAAGGTCGCGGTGGTCTACCCGGACGGGGACACGGCGGCCGTGGTGGCGGACCTCGCCATGGATCGCGGCTGGCAGGTCGCCGTCGAGCTGCGCTGCGTGCACGACCGCGCCGGCCCTCGCCTGGCGTCGACCGTGCTGCAGCCCGAGCCGAAGACCGACCACGGCCGGGTGATCGTGCGCTCGCCCGCGGGCCCCTTGCGCCTGCGCGTGCCGTCCGACGAGGACACCCTGCCCCCGGACGACACGCTCGACAGCTTCGTCGTGCGCCTGGGCAACCTCGAGATCCACGCCCTGGCCTGCGCCCACCGGCCGACGGAGCTGGCCTGGCGGATCGGCCCGGCGGTCTTCACGAATCGCCTGCTCTTCGCCGAGGGCGTCTGGCCCCAGTCCGCGACCCCGATCCCGGTCTTGCGCCTGCCCACGGCCTACGCGGTCTACCCCCGCTTCCGCCGCGGCGAGCAGACCATCTCCACGGTCGGCCGCGAGCGCGAGTGGGAGCTCACCTGGCGCACCCGCGGATACGACCCCGCGGTCCCCGACCCCAGCGCGACGGTCCGCCCGAGCGCGCGGGAGAAGGGACCGGAGTAGCGCGGGGGATCGGCGGGGCGGTCTCGCGGGGGGTCGCGTCGGTTCGGGCAGGGGATCGGCGGGGCGGTCTCCAGTCTC
>CALATR010000113.1 GCA_937891875.1 uncultured Pseudomonadota bacterium
GGGGACGAAGACGACCCCTCCCGAGTCGGGCACCTGGGCGGCGAGGGCCTCGATCTCGGCGGCGTTGTCGATGAGGTGCAGGCCGTCGCGGATCCACTGCACCGCGGCGCCGGCGATGAAGGCGCTGCCTTCGAGGGCGTAGAGCACCTCGTCGCCGAGCTGCCAGGCCACGGTCGTCAGCATGCCGTGCTGGCTGGGCACGGGCTCGGTGCCGGTGTTGAGCAGCACGAAGGCGCCGGTGCCGTAGGTGCACTTGGCGAGCCCGGGAGAGAACGCCGCCTGGCCGAAGAGGGCGCCCTGCTGGTCGCCGATCAGGCCGGCCACCGGGATGCCGTCGGGCAGGAACGAGATGCCCTTCGTGTGTCCGACCACCCCGGAGCTGGGCACGATCTTCGGCAGGCAGGCCATGGGCACGCCCAGCAGGCCGCACAGCTGGGAGGACCAGGCGCGGGTCTGCAGGTCCATCATGAGCGTGCGCGACGCGTTGCTCGGGTCGGTGACGTGCTCGCCGGTGAGGCGCCAGGCCAGCCAGGTGTCGATGGTGCCGAACACGATCTCGCCGGCCTCCGCCCGCGCCCGTGCCCCGGGCACGTTGTCGAGCAGCCAGGCCGCCTTGGTGCCCGAGAAGTACGGATCGAGCACCAGTCCGGTGCGGTCCTTGAACAGCTGCTCGTGCCCGGCGTCCTTGAGTGCCCGGCAGCGATCGGCGGTCCGACGATCCTGCCAGACCAGCGCCCGGTGGATGGCCTCGCCGGTGGCGGGATCCCAGAACAGGCTGGTCTCGCGCTGGTTGGTGATCCCGATCGCGCCGATCCGGTTCACGTCGACCCCCGCGGCGTGCAGGGCTCCCTTGACCGCACCCTCGACCGAGATCCAGATCTCCTTGACGTCGTGCTCGACGTGGCCGGGCTTGGGGTAGTGGTTGGTGAAGGTGACGTTGCGCTTGGCGAGCACGCGCACATCGCGGTCGACCACCATGGCGGTGGTGCCGGTCGTACCTTGATCGATGGCCAGGACGAGGTCTCTCACGGCGGCTCCGGGCTCGGGGTCCGCGGAGCCTAGCAGACGCGTCGCGCGCCCGTTCGCTACCGCTTGCGGCGGACCAGGAGCAGGCCGAACAGGCCGAACAGGCCAGCACCAAAGGCGGGCGCGGGCACGGTCGCGCAGCCCAGGCCGAAGCCCTTGGCGCCCGGGGTCACCGGCTCGGTGGCGGTGCCGAAGTCCCCACCGTAGTCGTGGTGCTCGGGCTGGCCGTCTCCGTCGAGATCCTCGGTGCCCTCCGCCCCGTCGGACGCGCCATCGTTGTCGCTGTCCGGGTCGAGGTAGTCGTCCTTGCCATCGCCGTCCCAGTCACCCTCGGACTCGTCCTTGGTGAGCAGGCCGTCGTTGTCGTCGTCCTCGTCGCGGTAGTCAGGCAGGCCGTCGCCGTCGGTGTCGCGGATGCCGCCGGTCGTCTCCTGCTTGTCGGTGAGCCCGTCGTTGTCGCTGTCGAGATCTTCGAAGTCGTACTCGCCGTCGCCGTCGCTGTCGCGCGGGGTGGACTGCTCGACGTCACCCCACTCGATCGTGTCGCTGATCCCGTCACCGTCGGTATCGTCGGTTGTCGGGTCGCAGTCGACGTCCCGCTCCCACGCGTCGTTGATGTCGTCCTCGTCGGCGTCGGTGTCGACGGTGTCATCGAGGCAGTCGTTGTTGATGCCGTCGGGGTAGTCGGGGAAGAGGCTCGATCGCTCGGGGTTGCGATCGGCGCAGTCGTTGCCATCGTCCAGCCGCTCGTCGGGATCGCCGTCGCCGTCGTAGTCGGTCCAGCGGTCGAGGGTGGTGGTGAAGCCGGTCTGCACCCGGTCCCCGGCGATGCCCAGCTCGCCGGTGACGATGACCGACAGGGTGTGGGTGCCCGGGCTGACCACCCGCTCCTCGAGCCCCGCCAGCTTGAACGCGCGCTCCACCGGGCCGGCGCCGATGAGCTCGATCCCGGGCTTGGTGGAAGACAGGCCGCGGCCGTCGAGGGCGAAGGTGACGTCGGTCACCCGCACGACGCACTCGCTGTTGATGAACATGCCGATGTTGATGGTCTCGGTCGAGGCCAGCATCTGCTCGGTGAACTCGATCTCCTGGACCGCCGTCGTCTGGAAGTAGACGCCCGCAGTGCGATCGCAGAGCGTGCCCTTGCCCGTCCGATCCGAGCTCGCCTTCACCTCGACCGACTCCAGGTCGCTCTCGGCCAGCGCGGGGAGCACCAACAGCAGCAGCCAGACCATCTCGCCTCCAGTCCTACGGACCCTTGCCTCACGAACGTACCATCACCGGTGCGTACCCCGCTGCCACCGACACCGTGATTTCAAGCGGCGACCAGGGCGACGGCGGCGGACCGGTCAGTCCTCGGCGACCTCGCCGTGCAGCTCGACCCGGCGGTTGGCCGCGCGCCCGGCCTCGGTCTCGTTGTCGGCCACCGGACGGGTCGGCCCGAGGCCCCGCGCGAGCAGGCGCTCCGGAGCGACCCCGCGGGCCACGAGCGCGTCGACCACCGCCCGCGCCCGGTCCCGGGACAGCTGCAGGTTGAAGGTCACGCCACCGGTCGTGTCCGTGTGCCCCTCGACGACCAGGCGGACCAGCTCGGGATGGGCCTGGAGCGTGGCGGCGACCTCATCGAGGATCGGCGTCGAAGCTGGCTTCAGCGTGGCCTTGCCCAGGTCGAAGTAGATGGTGTCCTCGATCCGGACCAGGCCGCCGCTGACCTCGACCTGGGCATCGGCAAGCACCAGCCGGATCACCGGATCCTCCTCGTCTACGCGCTCGGGCACGACCAGATTGGCGGCCTTCGTGCCCAGCTCGGGCGCGCTCGCGAGCACCTGCCACCGACCGGGGCGGACCGGGATCACCGCCACCCCCTCGCCGCTGGTGAGGGCGGGCGCGACGTCGGCAGGTCCGACCAGGCGCACCTCCGCGCCGGTCACCGGACCGTCCGGACCGACCACCTCCACCCGCACGCGCCGCGGCTGCCAGGCCAGGGGGAAGATCCGCTCGTTGACGCCCTCGGCCAGCTCCACGTCCTCGAACGTGGCGGGTACGAAGGCCGGCGCCGACACGCCGATCGTGTGGGTGCCCGGCGCGCCGCGCAGCACGGCCAGGCCACCGTCCCCCGCCGCGACCGGCTCGTCCTCGTCCAGGGTGACCAGCGCGCCGGACACCGGCTCCCCATCGGGGTTCTGGACCCTCACCAGGACCTCCGACACGCCGGCGACCGGCTGCCCGAGCTCCACGCCGATCTCGGTGAGGCCAGGCGTTCCAGGCACCTCGAAGGCCACCTGGGCCGGGGTGAAGCGACTCGCGCTCGCAAGGAGCTGCCAGTCGCCGGGCTCGAGGGCGAACAGGCGCTTGCCGTCGGGGTCCACCGGGGTCGCCGGCACGAAGCGCGCGCCGCCGAGCCGCAGCCGCGCGTCCTCCGCGGGCAGCCCGTCCCCGCCGGTCACCGTCACCTCCACCGCGCCGACGCCCCAGCCGAGCTGCACCAGCTGGGTCGCCTCCTTCGTGCCCACCGCGACGCGAACCCGCGCGCGTCGAGTCTTGGCTCTCGTCGCGTTGCGAAAAAGGACAAGCTCTGATCTACGATCGGCCAC
>CALATR010000114.1 GCA_937891875.1 uncultured Pseudomonadota bacterium
GATGACGTCGGCATCCTCGGGCTCGTCGACGAAGTCGAACCCACCCTGCACCAGCTGCCCGACCATGACCTCGGAGTCGACGCGGTTCTTGGGGCAGCCCAGGCTGACCAGGTGCACCTTCTGCATGCGGACCTCGGGAGAGCCGCGCAGGTAACCGGGAGCGGGGAGGGACGCTCGGGAGCGGTCCAGCACAGGTCGCGTGGGGGCGAGCGAGGGAGTGGCGAGCCGGTCTCCAGTCTCCAGTCTCCAGTCTCCAGTCCCGGAAGCGCCGTGGGCGGGGCGATCGGTCCGGTGCGCTCGCGACGCCATCGTGGACCCGAGCACGCCATCACGGTGGCCCAGACGGGACGTCAGCGGGTCGGCTGCTCCGAAGCGCAACCGAGGCGATGCTCCGTTGTAGTCCCTGGCCGGCCGAAGCTGGAGACTGGAGACTGGAGACCGAGCCTCCACTCCCCCGCTCGAAGCCACGCGACGCGCGCGGGAAGAGACCGCGCTCAGTTGTCGATCACCGTCGCCCCATCCGGAGGCTGGAAGACGAAGACGGTGTCTTCGACGTTGCCGTTCAGGACGACACCCTGGAAGGACAGGTCGGTCACGTTGCCGTACTGGTCCTCGAAGATGGCCTGGGAGAGCACGAGCTCATCGGTCAGGGACAGCCGGATGGACTTGTACATGCCCGAGCTCTTGGGGGTGAGGTCCAGGGTGTGGCCGCTCTCGGTGGCCACGATCTTGGGATCGAAGAGCTCGTCCAGGCTGTCGAGGCTGGTGAGGAAGGTGTTCGCCGCCGCGTTCGCCTGGGAGGCGTCGGTGATCCGCAGGACCTGGTTCTCGGCCTTGGTGTAGATCCACAGGGTCGAGCCGTCGCTGACGAAGACCTGCTCGTCCCCGCTGGTGAAGCGCCAGCGCATCTTGTTCGGGCGCTTGAGCACGACATCGCCGGTCTGCTCCACCTTGCCGAAGCTGTCCTTCTTCACCTGGGTGAACTTGGCCTCGATGGTGTCGACCTTGGCGTACTTGGCCTCGACCCGGTCGACGATCGCCTTGACCGCGGGGTCGAGGGCGGGTGCAGCAGCGGCGGCAGGCTCCTCCGCGCCAGCGGACGACGCGACGAGGGATCCGGCGAGCCCGGCGGCGAGGGAGACAGCAACGAGCCCGACGCGCAGACCGCGAACCAGGGACGAGGGGAAGGTCACGTGGGACTCCAGGCGGTGGGTCAGCGGACGCGCGCGCTAGCGATCGGTCGCGGCGTCGGGCTGGGCGAACTTGAAGATGGCGTCGTCAATGGGCTTGTCGTAGACGACCTCGGAGAACGTCAGGTCGGTCACGTTGCCGTAGCTGTCGGTCATGACCACCTGCTCGACGATCAGCGCCTTGTCGAGGTCGAGGCGGATGGAGGCGACCGCGCCCGGCTTGCGTGGCACCAGGTGCAGGGTCGGCCCGGCGTCCGCGGTCAGCCCACCGTCGACCAGGCTCACCTCGAAGATCTCGTCGAGGCGGTCCAAGCTGGTCAGGAAGCCCTGCACCGAGTCGCTGCCCGAGGTCGAGTCCGGCATCTGCTGGTAGTAGTTGTCGGCCTTGGCGTAGATCGTGAGCGTCTCGCCGTCGGTCGCGAAGATCTGCTCGTCCCCGGTGAGGAAGCGCCAGCGCATCTTGGTCGGCCGCGCCACCACGACGTCACCGTCCTGGGACACCGTGCCGAACGCGTCCTTCTTCACCTGGGTGAACTTCGCCTGGATGGTCTGCACCTTGGCGTAGCGGGACTCGACCGCCGTCACGATCTGGGAGATCGAGTCGGTCGAAGCAGCATTCTCAACGGTGGCAGCCTCGGGCTCCGCGGCGTGCGCGGGAGCGGCCGTCGCCGCGAGGGCGAGGCCGGTGAGCACCGTGGCAAAGGCGAGCGCGGACTTCACGAATCCTCCACGTCCGGGGAGCGCGGACGGCTCCCCGTAATGCGTCGGGCAGGCACCGTCTGCTCAGGGAGACGTCCGACGACACCCACATCTTCAGTCGGATCGGACACCGCAACATGTGGTGACCGGGACAAGCAGGGCGTGATGAGGTGCATCTTTCTCGCCGCGTACATCGGAGTCCAGGGAACGGGAAGAGAATGCCGGCAGTCGTCGGCCCTCATCCGTGGTGGCTCACCAACACCTCACGGGGGCGGGCGCCATCCGCCGGTCCGATGAGGCCCGCCGCTTCCATCGCGTCGATGATGCGGGCGGCGCGGTTGTAGCCGATCTTCAGGTGGCGCTGGACCATCGAGGTGGACGCCTTGCCCGCCTGGATGACCACCTCGCACGCGGCGTCGTAGAGCTCATCCTGCTCCTCGGCGTCAAACAGCTCCTCGAGCGCGCTCTCCTCCTCGAGGCTGTCGATGAAGGTCGGCTCGCCCTGATCGCGCAGGAAGGTGGTGACCCGCCCGACCTCCTCGTCGGAGACGAAGGCGCCGTGGCAGCGGGACAGGCCGTTCGCCCCCGGCGGCTGGTAGAGCATGTCGCCCTTACCCAGCAGGTTCTCGGCGCCGATCGCGTCGAGCACGGTGCGGGAGTCGTGGCGGCTGCGGAGCTGGAAGGCGATGCGGGTCGGCAGGTTGGCCTTGATGAGGCCGGTGACCACGTCGACCGAGGGGCGCTGGGTGGCGACGATGAGGTGGATGCCGCAGGCGCGGGCCTTCTGGGCGATCCGGCAGATCGACTCCTCGACCTCCTTGCCGGCGACCATCATCAGGTCCGCGAGCTCGTCGATGACGATGACGATGTAGGGCAGCTTCTCGGGGGTCGGCAGCTCGCCGTCCTCCGCGGACCAGCCCTTGGGCGCGTACTTGTGGGCCTTCTCGCGGGACCAGCTCTTGAGCTCGCGCTCCACCTTCTTGTTGTAGCTGACGATGTTGCGCGTCCCCCACCGGGCGAGGAGCGCGTAGCGGTCGTCCATCTCGCGACAGGCCCAGGCCAGCGCCTGAGCCGCGACCTTGGCCTCGGTGACGACCGGGTGCAGCAGGTGCGGGATGTCCGAGTACATCTCGAACTCGAGCATCTTGGGGTCGACCAGCAGCAGCCGCAGCTCTTCGGGGGAGCGGGTGAACACCATGGACATGAGCATGCCGTTCACGCCCACGGACTTGCCCGAGCCGGTGGTGCCGCCGATCAGCAGGTGCGGCATGCGGGCGAGGTCCGCGACCACAGGGCGACCCTCGACGTCCTTGCCGAGCACGCAGGGCAGCGCCGCCTTGGTGGTGCGGAACTCGTCCGACGCGAGCACCTCGCGCAGGTAGACCGTCAGGCGGCGCTTCGAGGGGATCTCGATGCCGACGACGCCGCGGCCGGGAATGGGGGCGACGATGCGCACCCGCATGGCCCGCAGCGCCATGGCGAGGTCGTCCGAGAGGCCGGAGATGCGGCTGACCTTCACGCCGGGGTCGGGCAGGAACTCGAAGATGGTGACCACCGGACCGGGGAGCACACCGGTGACCTTGCCGAGCACCTTGAACGAGGCGAGCTTCTCCTCCAACAGACCGGCGAGCTCCTGCAGCTCGGCCTTGTCGTAGGAGGCGCGCTGCTCGGGCACGTCGTCGAGCAGGGCCAGGCGGGGCAGCTGCCAGCCGACCTCCTCGCGCAGGGCCTTGCCGTCGTCGGCGACCTTCTCGTCGAGGAGCTTGTTGTGGCGTACGTCGACCGCGCTGAAGCCGCCGGACGGGTCCGAGCCGGCGAGGGCGACTCGGGCGACCGGCGCGGGCTTGCGGTCCTCCACCTCGGCCTCGACCTGCACGTCGATCCGCGGCGCGGCGGGCTGGGGCGAGGTCCGGGCCGGGCGGATGGCCGGGGCTTCCGCGCGGTCGGCGGGATCGGGAGTGCGACCAGCAGCGCGGAACTCCTCGGCGACGCTGCGGCGGGTGTTCTCGACGTCGCCCTGCACACTGGCCTGCGTGGACGTGGGTACGGCCACCCGGGACGCCGCGGCGACGGGTGTGTCGGCCACCGCGGACGCCGAGCGCGGCGCGAGGGCTGGGAACAGGTCCAGCACCTCGGACTCGACCCGGGAGTCGTAGCCGCGGCTCGGGGACGGCGCGACGGTCTCCTCCCACTCGGCCTCCACCAGGGCGCGCACCTGCCCGACCTGGGTCGCGTCGGTGGCGTCCGTCGCCGAGATGTCGGAGATCATCGACTCCTCCCACACGGAGTCCATGTCGGGGTCGTCCTCCCAGGAGGGCTCCTCCTCCCAGTCGTCGGCGAGCTCGTTGCGCATCACGGACGCGACCATGCGGCGACCGAGGCCCCAGGTGCCGCGACCGGCGGCGCGCACGCCACCCCAGGACAGCCCGACGACCTTGAACAGGGCGGCCTTGAACCAGCCCCACACCCGCACGACCACGCTCCACAGGAAGCCGGCGACCCGCGGCGCGAGGGCCTCCAGGCGAGCGAACGCCGCAGAAGCAAGCTTGGACCACCGGATCCGGGCAGCCCACGTGACCAGCAGCAGGCTGGCGCCGACCAGCACCAGCCAGGCGCCGACGGTTCCGACCGCGGTCTCGAGGCCGCTGCCGACGCCCCAGCCGACGATACCGCCGGGCGGATGGGGCACTCCGGAGCGCAGAGCCAGCTCGAACGCGCCGAGCAGGAAGAGGAAGATGAAGGACGAGGCGACGACCTGCACGGCGTCGAGCACGCGGCGGCCGGCGAGGCCCATCACCGCAAGCCCGACCAGCGGCACGAGCACCCAGGCCCCATGGCCGAGCAGGGCGAACATGAGATCGGCGACGTTGGCGCCGACGACGCCGCAGGGGTTGTCGACGGTGCCGGTGCCGTCGCGGAGGAGCGTCGGGTCCGACGCCCGCCAGCCCACCATGGAGACGAGCGTGAACAGCGCGACGAGGATCAAGGAGAGCAGCACCAGCTCCTTGCGTCGGCTGGCCACGAAGGTGCCCAGGCTTGTGGTCACGGTGGTGCCCATGGCTCGCTGCTCCCCGGGGGCAAGGTCTTGACACGTCACGTGTTCTAGGTCGACGACACGTGAGACATCATAACCATGATGCAGCGAGACGCCCGCAGATCGCTGGTCGCAGGTTCGTGAAGCTGCCGGGTCGGAGCCGGACTTCGCGGGTCAGCGCGAGCCGCTGATCGACCACTCCTGGTAGGTGCAGTCCAGGCACAGCGAGCCCGAGAAGGCGACCGAGAACACGGCGTCGAAGTGGTCCTGGTCGGTGAACGTGCCGGACAGGGTGTAGGTCTCGTCGCACGAGCCGGTGATCGTGTGGGTCGCGCTGAACGTGCCGTCCCTGGCCACGGCGCCGGTGAGCTGGCCGGGCTGGGCGCCGCCGCTGTTCAGCGTGATGGTCGGATCGTTGAAGATCACGTTCAGGCGCCGAAGGTCCACGTTGACCAGGTAGAAGCCGGTGCCCGTGAAGTCCGCACACTGGTAGGTGAGCGCGGGAGTGACGTCCCAGCCGCCGGTGTAGTCGAGGCAGGTCTCGTCGACCTGATCGTTGCAGTTGTTGTCGATCCCGTCGCAGACCTCCTCGTTGCCGGGGAAGACCTGGTCGTTGCCGTCGTTGCAGTCCTCGCAGACGCTCACCCCGTCCTGGTCGCCGTCCGGTCCGTCGGGGGTGGACTCGTCGCAGTCGTCGTCGAGGTCGTTGCAGGTGATCTCGGTCAGCTCCGGGCTGCGATCCGGGTCGTCGTCCGCGCAGTCTTCACACGCGTCGACCCCGTCCTCGTCCACATCCTCGGTGTCGGCGGTCTCCGGGTTGCAGTCGTTGTCGAGCCCGTCACAGCTGACCTCGAGGGCCGCCGGGTTGACGTCGGGATCCCCGTCATCGCAGTCGAGCACGCTGGGATCGTAGACGCTCTGGCAGTCGGGGTTGCCACCGTCGACGAAGCCGTCCCCGTCCCGGTCGAAGGGCCCGTCGACCACGTCCTCACCACGCTGGAGCACCCCGTCACAGCGCGGGTTGTCGATCAGCCCCACGTCCTGGGTACAGGCGACGGACAGGGCGACGACGAGGAGTGCAGCGCGCATGGGAGCTCCGGAGCGTCCCATGAGGATACCGGAAGCGGTCCCTAGTACGTAAACGTCGCGAAGATCTTGGGCTGCACGTCGAAGTACTCGACGGACTGGATCTGCGAGATCCGCTGCTGGTAGACGAGCGCTGCCGTGATGGAGGCCCACTCCTGGGCCTTGTAGGTGCCATCCACCCGGACGTCGAAGAAGACGTCATCCCGGGTGACCTCACCGCGGTAGCTCTCCTGCCGCACCGACAGGCCTGCGTTCGCCGACATCCGGGTCCCCAGCGTCGTGCTGAAGGTCCCGTACAGCTTGTTGTAGGCCATGTAGTTGGTGAAGAAGCTGTCGTTGAAGTCCTTGCGGTACCCCACGGTCAGCGATCGCCCCTCGTCCAGCTGGTACTGGACCTGGAGCACGGCGAGCAGACGCTCGATGCCGGTCAGCTTGGCGTCGAACTGGTTGGTCGGCCCGGGGGTGCACTGCACGTCGTCCGGGTTCGGACAGGCGTCCTTGACCGACTGCACGTTGTACGGCGAGGCGCCGTAGCCGAGCTGGCCGACGACCACGACCCGCTCCGTCACCCGGCCCCGCAGGCCGCCGAGCAGGCGGAACTGGCTGCCGTCGGGCAGGGCGTAGCCGGGGTTGTTCGGGCCAGAGATGAAGTTCCGCTGCCAGTCGTAGTAGCGGTAGTCGCCGTCGATGACCGCCGCGGTGCGCGGCAGGAACAGGTACTGTGCGCTCAGGTCGGCGCCGCCGCCGACGCGCGAGTTGAACGCGCGCACGTCGCCCACCCCGGTGCTCCCGGGCGGGACCTGGATGTTGTCGTACTCGAACGCACCGCCGACCTTGACCTCGAGGATCGGGCCGGGACGGAACACCATGCCGCCGCGAAGCTCATTGCGAAAGCGGGTGTGGAACGGCGTCGCACCCAGGTCATCGGCGTTGTTGTTCACCAGCGCCGGACGCTCGGCCAGGTAGAACCCGACCGGGGCCGTGCGCAGGAACTCGCCGTTGAACTGGATGTCGAAGTCGTTGAACTGGTCGGCGTTCGACAGCTGGTTCGTGAAGTACTTGATCAGCCGGTAGTCGCCGGTGAACGTGACCAGGGTGTCCGGCGTGTCGTAGACGAGCCGGGCGCCGGGGGCGACCGTGAGGGCCAGGCCACTGCGGCGGTTCGCGCCGCTGTTCTGGTTGATGTTCGACCGGTACTGGAAGCCGAGGTCGATGTCCGGCGCAAGCTCCGTCGCCGTGCCGAGCTGGATGTGTTCACCAGGTTCGGCGAGGGCAGACGTGCTGAACGCACACGTCGCCAGGGCAACGCCGGCAGCGAGGCATGAGTTCAGGCAGTGGCGGAGAGTGCGACGCATAGGATGTCGTACGGACCTCATCGGCACGGTGGCCATGACACTTGGGGCAAACCTGCGCAAGCGCGGTTCCTAGTTGAACGGGCTCACGTTCGGCGGGTCATAGCCCTGATCGAGGACGTCTTCGGTCAGCTGGTCCGTCTCGTCTTCCTCGCCCTCGAAGCCACCTTCTGCGGTGACGGTCGTGTTGCCCGAGGCCGCTCCGGAGTCGTCCGTACAGGCCTGGGCCTCGAGGCTCAGCTGTCGGGCCTTGGAAAGAGCCACCGCGATCTTGCGCATCTCGTGCGAGGCGCGCTCCTGGTTGCCCTGCTCGAGCGCCTCCCGCATCGAGCCCTCTGCGGCCTCGGTGACCTGGGACAGCGCCTTCAGCTGGGACAGACGCTCACCGAGGCACTCGACCTGGTCGGTCTCGCCGTTCTTGCGCGCCTCGTCCATGAGCTTCTGGGCGGACTCGACCGCACCCTTGAGCTCCTCCACCGCGTCCGCGGCATACTGGAGCTTCTCCTGCGGCGTGGCCGTGGCCGTACGCTCCAGGTCACCGCTGACGCCGGAGTCCTGGGCGAGGGCGGGCACGGTTCCAAGGCTCAAGGCCACCAGCGCTGCCGCCACGAGCTGGGCGGTGCGAGCCTTCATGCGAGGAAGTGCCACGATGCTCCTGGGTGCTTCAGATAGGCGATGCATTCGTTACCCCTGGCCGATCCCGACGTCAACAGAGGTCGGCACGTTGGTGCTGCGTGATGAGTCTTGTCGGCGGCGTCCGGTCTCCTTCAAGAAAAAATCGTCCTCGGATCTGACCGTCATCAGCGAACTCCATCCCGTGCTGGTCACATCTATGGACACCGCAGATACGAATCGGCGTCCCTTTGCATTCACAGTCACTTCTCTTTCAACGCAGCGACCCGCCTGACGTCCATGGACGGCAGGCGGGTCGGTTGCTTTCACAGACGTGGAGTGTCTACCGCTTGCGGAACACGAAGGGCCAGGTCGTGGAGCCGGACACGTCCTCGGGGAAGCGCCAGCGCTTGATCTTGCGCAGGATGCACTGGGCGAGGGCGTCGTTTCCGGTGGTGTTCGTGGCGACCAGCGCCTGGGTGACGCGACCGCCGGCGACGTTCCACTGGACCTCCACGCGACCGGCGAGAGAGGGATCCGAGCGGAGCTGATCTTCGTAGCAGTACTGGAGCTGGCCCTGCTTGTTGCGCACGACCGACTGCAGGTTGTCCGCACCCTCGATGTCCAGCGTGTCCGCCGCGCCCGACTCGACCGCGTACTGGGTCATGTCGATGCTGGGGGCGGCGCTGCCCTGGGAGGTGCCGGCCTCGCCGACGTCCACCTCGCCACCGACGTCGATGTCCTCGGTGGTGACGGTGCCGCCGCGGGTGCCGCTGGGGTCGCCGTCGAGGGCGACGTCAGAGCCCTTGAGACCGTTCAGCTCGCCGACCAGCTCGCCTTCCCACGCGTCGGTGGTGGCGCCGGACGCGGACTTGCCGCGGGTTCCGATCTGCGCGATCTTCATCTTCTTGCGGAGCTCGGCCTTGCGCTCTTCCTTGATCTGAGCGGCTTCGACCTTGTTCTTGGGCTGCTTGGCCTCCTTCTTGGCCTCCTGCTCCTTCGGCTCCGTCTCTTCCTTCTTCTTCTCCTCGCGCTTGCTGGCGAGCTCCTCCTCGCGCTCCTTCTCCTCCTCGATCTCGCGCTCCTTCTGCTCCTTCTCCTTCTTCCGCTCGATGACGAGCGTGGTGAAGCGGGAGTCGAGCTCCTCGAAGGTCAGCTCTGCGGGAGGCGGAGCGAGGTAGATGCCGACCGCGAAGACCACGGCGAGGGCGGTGAAGAGGGCCAGGAAGCCGAAGAAGGCGGGATCATCCTCGTCGAGCAGGGGCGGACGGAAGTCCATGCGCTCGATGGGCTTGATCGCCTGCACCGGCGGGGGCGGGACGAACTGGAAGAGGATCGTGACGTTGTCGACCGCGATCTTGCCGCGGTCGTTCTCCGTCAGCGGGAGCCGCCAGACATCGCCCTGCTTGCTCACGGAAGGATCCGACTTCAGCTTGTCCAGCGCCACGACGGCGCCGCCCGAGCTGATCTTGCCCTTCATCTGCTCGCTGAACTGGAGCTGGTAGGCCCCGTTCTTGGCAGTGAAGAGCGGAAACTCCGCGCGCGGCAGTGCAGTCTTGGGGAAGACGAACGTGTTCTTCGGGGACTCCCCGACGTTCACGTTCTCTCCCTGCTTGATCAACCGCTCCTGGACGATCTTGCCGTCCTGGATGATGCCGATCCGCAGCACTTTCGCCTGTTGTGCCTGAGCAGCCATGAATCAGGTCTCCGAGGCCGTGGTCGTCGTGCAGTGAAGAAGGGCGCGGGCGCGCTCCTCTGTCTCTCCCTTCACTCTGACCATCAGTTCACCGTCAGGTTCTCGCTTCGTGGATCGACCGCGAGTGCTCTCAGGTTGAGGGTGGATGTGCTGAGTTTCACATCCGGCCTTCGAGCACGCGCCTCCGCTACTGCACGCCGGTCTGGGCGCATGGGTACGATAGTCCGGTCGTACCCGCCATGACAAGGCCGGTGAGGGAACCGAAAGGCCCGAGTGGCACCCGACGGCAGCATTTTTCCCGCGCCACAGGGACGTTCGACGAAGTCCAGCGAAGACCGCGAGCTTTTGTAATGCTCCCCCAGGACGTTCCAGCGGGCGCTTCCCAGACGCAAGACGCCCGC
>CALATR010000115.1 GCA_937891875.1 uncultured Pseudomonadota bacterium
CCTCCAAACAACGTGGGCGTCGAGCCGGTCGCACCGGTAGGCCGAACGTGCCGTGGGGGACACAAACGGGCGTTCACAAGCTGTGTTGACTGTCGGCCGGCGTGCGAAGTCGGGGTGAGCGCGCGCTCCCGCCCGCGGTCACCCCGACCGTCATCCTCTGCTCACACCCCTCATCCGCCGGCCGCTCATCCAGCACGAACCCGTGCCTGGCGTACAGCCTCATGGCCGGCCCATTGCTGGCCTTGACGCTCAAGGTCACGGCCGTGGCGCCTCGCTCCCGTGCATGGTCGAGCACCGCGCCCACCAGGGCGTCCCCGACACCCTGACCGCGGCCGACGGGCGCGACCCACAGCGAGATCAGCGTGACCTCCCGGGGGTCGGGCACGCAGCGGACCATGCCGACGTCCTCGCCGCCGAGCACGGCGACCCAGGTCGGGAGGTCGCGGACCTGGGCGACCCAGGACTCGGGTGGGCGTGCGGCGGTCTCGGCGTGCGTCGAGCCGAAGGCCTCGGGGGCCTGGTGGAGGGCAGCGAGGCGGATCTGTCGCAGCCTGGTCTCGGAGCCGGGCGCGAGGCGATCGAGGCGGAGCGTGGGCGTTGGCGGCATCAGCTCTCCACGTGCGGACGCCGACGACGTCGCGTCGGCGACGGGTGTGGAGCACGGTAGTCCCAGGCGACGGGCCGTCGGATCGGCAGGCTGTCGGTCCTCGAACTGCACACGTTTCAGCAGCATTCTGGCTCCCGCTGCGCTAGCCTGTCCCGACCACCTTCCGCACTGGGGAGGGCGTGGAGGGACCATGTGGCGATGGGGCGCGATCCTGTTGGCGGCGGCTTGCCTGGGCACCGGCCCGGACCCCCAGCTCAACCCGGACACCGACACCGACCCGGACACGGACTCCGATACCTGGCCGCTGTCCGACGCCAGGCTCACCGTCGTCCTCGCCGCGGCCAGCGACCGGCTCTGCCTTCGGACCGACGACCTGAGCAGCGCGTATTCCGGCCAGGCTGTCGCGGGTCCCGTGGCGGTCGACGTACGCGTCACCGGCACGTTCGAGGACGAGAGCGCGGCCGATGTGAGCGGGCTCGTCCTCACCCTCGAGGGCGGCGACGACGGGGAGCTCATCCACGAGGCCACCCTGGGATCCGACGGCACGACGACGCTTCGGTTCACCCTGCCCGAGCCAGATGTCGTCGGGCATGGTGTCTACAACCGCTACGCCGTGATGATCGACGGGAGCGAGGAGGCATTCTTCGTCCTGGAGACGCTGCCCGCGGACGTCGCGTTTGTCGGGTGTCTGGACTGGAGGGACGCTGCCGGCGAGCCGATCTCGTGGGACACCTCGTTGCGCGTCGGCGAGCTCGTGTCGTTGTCCTTCTTCGTCGGCGGCGACCTCGACGGGGCGAGCGACGCTGGGTTCATCTTCAAGGAACGCGGTGGGGACGTGTGCGGGCCCGACCCCTTCGGTGCATTCTCCTACCGGCTGGTCGAGGGAGACAACGACGTCCCCTGGCGAGTCAGCCTGGAGGGCATGGAGCCCTGCCCCCAGGAGGAAGGGCCCAGCGAGATCACCTTCTCGCTCCCGTTCTATCTGCGCGATGGAGCTTGGAGGGACGAGACCGAGTCGAGCCTACGGAAGGTCGCGGAGTAGCACGTGCCCCGGCGGGTAGACCC
>CALATR010000116.1 GCA_937891875.1 uncultured Pseudomonadota bacterium
CGCCCGAGCCGTCCGAGCCCGCCGAGCAGCCCGCCGAGGCGCCCACGGACGGATCCACCGAGCCCGCCGAGGACACCGGCACTCCCGCTGAGGATCCGGCGAAGACGACCCCGCAGGATGGACCCGATCCGAACGATCCGTTCGGTGGCGAAAGCCGTCCGGACTGGCCGCCGGGAGGTCAGTGATGCACAGTGAACCCCGCACTCGACTCGGAGGCCCGTCGATGCGCGCCACCACGTACTCGCTCGCTCCTCTCGCCGTCCTGTTCGCGCTCGCGGCGGCGTCCCCTGCCCTGGCCCAGGACAAGGGATGCGACAACGAGCTCGAGCAGGATCTGAACTGCAACTTCATCGACTGGACCGATGAAGCCGACGTGGACATGGACGATCCCATGTGCATCGAAGGCACCAATGCAGACTGGTACTATGACTACACGTCGTTCGGGTGCCGGTACAACATGACCCCGTACGACACGGACGAGGACGGGTTCTCCTACGGTACGCTCACCATCGGTCCCGACGGCGAGCCCCCGGACCGGGTCGAGAACTTCCAGTGCGACAACTGTCCGGACGACTTCAACCCCGACCAGGAGGACCTCGACTGCGACAACGTCGGGGACATCTGCGACAACTGCGTCGAGGTCGAGAACCCCGCACAGACCAACAGCGACACCGATGTGCTGGGTGACGCCTGCGACAACTGCCCCCTGCACGACAACCCGGAGCAGGAGGACGCCGACGGGGACGGTGCGGGCGACGCGTGCGACAACTGCCCCTTCCCCAACCCCGACCAGCGCAACTTCGACGGCGACGCCCTCGGTGACGCCTGCGACAACTGCCCCAGCGTCCCCAACGACCTGCAGGAGGACGTGGACGAGGACGATGTCGGCGACGCCTGCGACAACTGCGAGGACATCCCCAACGCGGACCAGGCCGACAACGACGACGACCTGATCGGCAACGTCTGCGACAACTGTCCCAACCACTTCAACCAGTTCCAGATCGACAGCGATCAGGACGGTCTGGGCGACATCTGCGACAACTGCTCCCAGATCGCGAACGCCGAGCAGGAAGACCGCGACGGGGACGACGTCGGCGACGTGTGCGACAACTGTCCGGACATCCCGAACGGCCTCGAGAGCGGCAGCGTCGTGCAGCCCGACAGCGACGGGGACTTCAAGGGCGACGCCTGCGACAACTGCCCGCTGATCGCCAACGAGGATCAGGCGGACCGCGACGGGGACGGCGTCGGCGACCTGTGCGACAACTGCCCCGACGACCAGAACCCGGGTCAGGAAGACGACGACGGCGACACCATCGGCAACCAGTGCGACGGCGATCCCCAGCTCCGCGGCGGCGGCTTCCGCTGCGACACCGCACCCTCGGGCGCGGTCGGCTTCGGGCTGGTCATCGCGCTGCTCGGTCTGATCCGGCGGCGTCGCCGGGAGTAGACTCCGAGCACATCCGCACGGCGACGGCTGCGGTAGCCGAGGCGACGGCAACGCGTGCTCCGACGGCGTTAGGCTGCGCGCATGCTGACCATCCACCTCCGTCACTTCGCGGCCCTGCGCGAGCGTCGCGGCGCCGAGCGCGAGACCCTGCAGGTCGAGCCCGGCACCACCCTGCGCGCGGTCTACGGCACCCTCTTCGACCCCGTCGAGCACGGTCCCCTGCCCGTCGCGTGCCTGCGCAACCGGTCCCAGGTCGACCCGGACACCGCCGTCACCGAGGGCGACGAGATCGCCTTCCTTCCTCCGTTCGGAGGCGGCTGATGTTCGCCCTGACCCCTGACGCCATCGACGTCGCCGCGGTCGAGCGCGCGGTCCTGCACCCCTCGTGTGGCGCGGTCCTGCTCTTCCTCGGCACCGCCCGCGACAACTTCGGCGAGCGCACCGTCACCCACCTCGCCTACGAGGCGTACGAAGAGGTCGCGGTCGCCGAGCTGCAGGCCATCGGACGCGAGTGCGCCGAGCGGTGGCCTGGCTGCCGCACCGCCATCGTGCATCGCCTGGGCACCGTGCCCGTCACCGAGCCCACGGTCGTCATCGCGACCGCGACACCGCACCGTCCGGCGTGCTACGCGGCCAGCCGCTACGCGCTCGAGGCCCTCAAGGCCCGGGTCGCCATCTGGAAGAAGGAGATCTACGAGGATGGGAGCGCCTGGAAGCCCAACGACCCGTCGCCGGATGCCCCGCCCCGAGGGTGAGAGCCGGCCGCGGTTCACCGATCGACTGCCCGAGGACTTCACCCGCCCGGACATCAACCCGTTCCTGGTCGCCCACCGCGAGCATGGTCACCCCTTGCTGCCCGCCAGCGAAGCGTGGCCGTACCGGGGGCGCTGGCACGAGGCGTTCGGCCGCGAGGCCCCGCTGCATGTCGAGATCGGGAGCGGCAACGGCTTCTTCCTGGCGGAGCTCGCTCGGCGCAACCCCGACTGGAACGTGCTCGGCATCGAGATCCGCTACAAACGCACCGTCCTGTGCGCCAAGAAGATCGAGGCGGCCGGGGTCAGCAATGCGCTGATCACCCGATACGACGCCTGGTACCTCGATGATCTGTTCGAGGACGGCAGCCTGGCCGGCCTGTACGTCAACCACCCCGACCCCTGGCCCAAGGTGCGCCACGAGAA
>CALATR010000117.1 GCA_937891875.1 uncultured Pseudomonadota bacterium
AACGCCCTGTCGTTCATGGACGAGCTGCCCGCCGACAGCGACTACCGCCCCCGCATCTACCCCGAGCGCCTGACATGATGAGAGAGCTGTTCAGCCAGGACATCACGCGCGATATCTCCGCCGTCGTCTACTTCCACGACGACAAGCCAGAGCGGCTGGCCGAGGAGGTGAGCGAGTACATCATCACCGGGGGCTTCGACCCCACGGACGAGCGCCACCAGCGTGTCCCCAGCGGCATCCACGAGTGCTACGTGCGCCTGATGGGCGCCATCGCCCGGCAGCTCGGCACCCGCCCCGCCCTCCCCGCCGCCTGGATCTCGGGCTTCTACGGCAGCGGCAAGTCCAGCTTCGCCAAGCTCCTCGGCCTCTCCCTGGACGGCCGCACCCTCCCCGACGGCACCCCGCTGGCAGACGCCTGGCTCGAGCGGGACAAGTCCCCCAACGCCGCCGAGCTCCGCCGGGCCTGGGAGGCCCTGACCGCCCCCATCGAGCCCATCGCCGTCGTGTTCGACATCGGCGGAGAAGCAAGGGACAACGAGCATATCCACGCGACCGCCGTCCGCCAGGTCCAGCGGCGCCTGGGCTACTCCCGCGACAGCCTGGTCGCCGACGGCGAGCTGCGCCTGGAGCAGAGCGGCCGCTTCGAGGCCCTGGCCCGCCTGTCCGTGGAGCACCTGGGCCGGCCCTGGTCCGACGCCAAGGACGACCCCTTTGCCGAAGACCTCTTCTCGACCCTGCTCCACCACCTCGACCCCGTCGTCTACCCCGACACCATGAGCTGGGTGGACGCCCACGAGGGCCGCGCCAGCCACACCCTGTCCACCTCGGAGGCCACCCAGCTCATCGAGGCCATGCTGGACCACCGCGCGCCGCAGGCCACCCTCTTCCTGGTGGTCGACGAGGTCAGCCAGTACATCCACCAGGACGACCGGCGCATGCTCAAGCTCCAGAGCTTCGTCTCGGACCTGGGCCAGCGCCTGGCCGGCCGCGTCTGGCTGCTGGTGACCGGTCAGGAGCAGCTGGACGCCCAGAACGTCGGCAACACCCTGGGCAAGATGAAGGACCGCTTCCCGCCGGCCCTGCGGGTGCACCTCTCCCCCGCCAACATCCGCGACGTCGTGCACCGCCGCCTGCTCGAGAAGAAGCCCGAGGCCACCGCCGAGCTGCGCCGTCGCTTCGACGCCCACCGCAGCGACCTCAAGCTCTACGCCCTCGACTGCGAGCACATCACCGCCGCCGACTTCGTCGAGGTCTACCCCCTGCTCCCCGGCCACGTGGACCTGCTCCTGGAGATCACCCAGGCGCTGCGCAACCGCGCCAGCCGCTCCCAGGGCGACGACCACGCCATCCGCGGCCTGCTCCAGCTCCTGGGCGAGCTGTTCCGCACCCTGAACCTGGCCGACGAGCCCGTGGGCCGCCTGGTCACCCTGGACGACATCTTCGAGATCCAGGGCAGCGCCCTGCCCGGCAGCACCCAGAAGACCATCTCCAAGATCCGCGAGCACTGCGCCCGGGAGGACGATCCCCTGGCCCTGCGCGCCGCCAAGGCCGTGGCCCTGCTGGAGCTCATCGCCGAGCAGCGCCCCACCACCGACGGGCTGGTCGCGGCCGCGCTGTACGACCGCATCGACCGGGGCAACCAGGTCGCCGCCGTACGTGACGCCCTGGGCCGTCTGCGCGAGGAGGGCCTGCTCACGTACTCGGAGAAGCGGGGGTACAAGCTCCAGTCCAGCAGCGGGCAGGAGTGGTCGACCGAGCGCGACAAGTACGGCGTCACCCCCGACTTCATCGCCGGGCTGGTCCAGGAGAAGCTCACCGACACCGCCCTGCCCAAGGTCGACGTGCCTCGCTACCGGGGCGCGCCGTTCAAGGTCGAGGCGTGGCTGTCCGACGGCCGCCAGCTGGACGACGTCAACCTCAAGCAGCACCGCAACGAGGCCACCTTTGGCGTGGACCTGCGCCTGACCGCCTACGACGCCGCCCAGCACAACCACTGGGTCCGCCTTTCGAGCGAGCAGCGCATGGAGGAGCGCCTGCTGTGGGTGGCGGGCCCACTGACCGAGGTCTTCGAGACCGGCCGCGCCCTGGCCCGCAGCCGCTACATGGTCAACCGCTACGAGCGCCAGCGGCAGAGCCTGTCCGCCGACAAGCTCGAGCTGCTGAACCTGGAGCAGACCCGCCAGCGTGAGCTCGAGACCCGCTTCGCCGAGCAGATCGAGATCGCGTTCTGCCAGGGCGCCCTGTTCTTCCGCGGTCAGCCCCTGACGCTCACCGACCTCGGCAGCACCTTCCCAGGCGTGCTCCACAGCGCCGCCGTGCGCCTGCTCCCCGACCTCTACCCCCACTTCGACGCCACCAACATCACCCAGGCAGAGCTGGATCAGCTCCTCGACAGACAGGTGATGACCGGGGTCAGCACCAAGTTCCTCTCGACCGGTCTGGGGCTTTTGACCCTGGACTCCGGCCACTACCAGCCCACCTGCGATGGGGCGGTGCCCGCGCGTCTGCTCCAGTTCATCGAGGAGAGCGGCGGCACCGCGGGGAGCACGTTCTTTGCCCACTTTGCCCGCCCGCCCTACGGCTACGCCAGCTCGCTGCTCCGCGCGTGCCTGGCCGGACTGCTGCGCGCCAAGCGCATCCAGATCCGCACCGAGGCGGGCCGCATGGTCACCAGCCACAACGACCCCGACGTGCGCGACCTCTTCCGCGGCGAGCGTGCCCTGCGCCGCGCCGAGATCCTGCTCGCTGCCGAGACCCGGATCCGCATGAAGGACCGGGTCGCCATGCGCCACTTCTTCAAGGACCGGCTCCAGGTGGACGTGGAAGCCGACGTCGATCCGCTCGCCGACGCCGTCTTCGAGCACTTCCCCGCCCTCAACGAGCAGCTGCGCCAGGTGCTCGGGCGCTTCAAGAGCCTGCCCGGCGCCCGCAAGGTCGATCCCGCCCTGGACAAGCTGGGCCACGCGCTCACCGACTGCCAGCGCAGCCGCCAGATCCAGCCCACCGTGGAGGCGCTCAAGAAGAACCTGGACGCCCTGCAGGACGGGGTGCAGCGCCTCAACCTCGACCGCCAGACCCTCACCGAGGAGAGCGTCGCCGAGGTCACCCGCCTGCACAACCTGGTGGCGCACCACCTGCATCAGCTGGGCGAGGCCGGGGTCCTGGACGAGGCGACCGAGCGGCAGGGCGCGGAGCTTCGAGGCCATCTTGCGGGCCCCCGTCCCTGGGACGGCATCACCTCCTTCGAGGGCACCGGCGAGGCGATCATCGCCGCCTACCGCCAGGCCCGCGCCGCCATCATCGACGCCCAGGTCAGCCGCGAAGAGTCCGCCCGCGCGCGGGTCAAGTCCCGCCAGGGCTTCGACCGGCTGACCGCCGACCAGAAGCACCTGCTCCTGCGCCCCCTGGCCGAGCCCAGCCAGGCCATCGACCCCGACGCCACCCAGCCCACCCTCTCCGCCGTGGACGCCCAGTCCCAGCTGGCGCTCCAGCGGGCCGAGGAGGAGGCCTACCGACGCCTGGACGAGCTGCTCACGCCACAGGTGCCCACCGTCCGCATCCAGACCCGCCTGGCCCACCGGGAGATCGGCAGCCTGGACGAGCTGGACGCCCTGTTTGCCGAGCTGCGGGAGAAGGTCCGCGAGGCGCTGGCGGCGGGGAAGAAGGTGCGGCTGAACTGAGGGGTGGTCGCGGTGTCCGGTCCAGGGAATCGGCTATGAACAAGGCCACCCACCCGGCGCTGTGCCCAGGACCCGCATGCTGACCCGCCTCCGCATCGAGAACTTCCGCTGCTTCGATGAGGTCGAGCTGTTTCCCGCCGATCTGACGCTCCTCATCGGCAGGAACGGGTCCGGCAAGAGCACCGTGCTGGACGTGCTGGCCAGCCTCCGGGAGATCGTGGTGCTGGGCAAGCCGGTCGAAGAGGTGCTCTGGGGATCTGCCCGGACCGAGGGTGGCACTGTCTTCGAGATCGAGCTCTCGCTGGGCGGTCGAGAGCTGGCGTATCGACTGGAGATCGACGACTCGACCGACGACTGGCTCATCCACCACGAGCACGTCGTTGAGGCCACTGAGGCGGGGCCCAGAGCCTGGTTCACTGCGGACGGTGGTCACGTCGAGCTCGACGGCGCAGCGCTCGGAGCACGTTGGAAGACCGATGCGTCCCCACTGGCGTCATTCAGCTTCGACGCGGACCACCCCTGCGCGCTTCTTCGGACGTGGCTCGAGGGCGTATGGCTCCTCCGGCTGAACCCCCAGGGGATGGATGGCGCTGCCGCCGAGGCAGACGAGCAACTGGAGAGCTCCGGCGAGAACTTCGGCGAGTGGCTCCTGAGCTTCGATCAGGCCGAACTCGACGGACTCGCCACCCACCTCGGCAACACGATCGACCGCCTGACCCGCCTCCAGTTCGTCGAGGCAGGCCGGAAGAGCGTCCTCGTAGCTGGTTTCTCCGACGACCGCGACCTGGACTTCGAGGACCTGTCCGACGGCCAGCGCGTCCTCATCGTCCTGCACGCCGTCCTGCTGCTGGTCGGCGACGCCACCCTGCTGCTGCTCGACGAGCCCGACGCCCACGTCACCTCGACCGAGATCCTGCCGCTGGTGCGCCGCATCCGGAACGGTGCTGAGTCCGGCGACTACCAGGCCATCGTGGTCAGCCACCACCCCCAGATGCTGGACCTGCTGGCCAGCGACCACGTGGTCGAGATCGACGCCAGCGCGGGCCCCGACAGTGCGCGACCCCTGCAGTTCGACACCGAAGACCCGATCCCCGCCTCCCGCTATATCCTGCTCCGCGGCGCCTGATCCGTGGCGATGCGGGTGATCATGCTGGGCGAAGACCCCCCACACCGCCAGTTCATGGAAGCGCTGTGCGATCGCGCGGGCTGGAGGATCGAGGACCAGCGAATTCAACCGAGCGGGCAGGGCGCCGCATCGGGCTGGGTCCTTCAGCAGTTCGCCGAAGCGCACCGGGAAGTGACGTCGGCCAAGCTACCGGGACTCGGTCTGCTGGTCTGCATCGACGGCGACAATGTGGGCTTCGAGACCCGCCGCCGCGCACTCCTCGAACAGGTGAACAGCCACCCGAGCGATCCAGTGGCCATCGTGTGTCCGACCTGGTCTATCGAGACCTGGCTCCAGTTCTTCGATGGCGAGCCGTGCAACGAGATCACCTCGATGAAACAGCGGTCCGGACGCCACTTCCGACAGATGAGCTACCGCCATGTGGGACCTGGAGCGCCGAGGGAGCGCCCTCCCCCGAAGCTCCGCCGCGAGTCCCTGCAGCACCTGACCGACGGCTTCCTCGACCCGAAGCGGCGGCACGACGACCTGCCCGCCCTGGACCGGAGCCGCGCACAGTGGGACGGCCTCTGCGCGCGGGCCCGCACCTGACGCGCCATCGGGCAGAGGCGATGGTCCGTCCGAGGTACGCTGCCGCCCGACGCACTCCGGGTAGCCACCACATGATGACCCCCACCGCCAAGAAGGCCCTCTCCTCCACCATCCGCGCCCTGCGCGAGCGCCTGGTCACCGACCTGGACGCCGCCCTGGAGCGGGCGTATCTCCTGCAGATCCCCTTGCAGACCGCGAGCCTGGACGCCCGCACCAAAGACGCGCGGCAGCGGCTGGAGGCGTGGCTGTCCGAGAGCCCGGAGGGCACCGCCCACGCCCGGCGCGAGGTGGTGCTGACCGCCGCCAGCACCTGGCTCAACCGTCTCGTGCTCCAGCGGATCCTGGAGGCGCGGGGCGCGCCCGAGGTGGTGCGCGGGGGCTGGCAGTCCAGCGCCTACAAGGACTTTCGCGACCTGGCCCCCGCCCTGTGCCGCGACGAGACCGAGGGCTACCGCGCGCTCCTGGACATGGTCTTTGCCGAGCGCGCGGTGGACCTGCCCGGCCTGTTCGAGGACCACGGCCTGACCGCGCTGGTGCCCTTGCCGCCGGCCACCCTGCGCCACCTGGTCGAGTCCCTGGACGACGAGGCGCTGGACTCCTGCTGGACCGATCCCCTGTGCCTGGGCTGGGTCTACCAGTACTGGAACGATCCCGAGCGCGAGCGCCTGGACGACCAGCTGAACCAGCGCAAGAAGCTACAGAACCACCAGATTGCCAGCAAGACCCAGATGTTCACCGAGCGCTACATGGTGGACTGGATGCTGCAGAACGCGCTGGGCCTGCAGTGGCTGGCGATCTGCCGGAAGAACGGCTGGATCCCCGAGGTGCAGTCCCTGGGTGTACTGGACGGACTCGAGCACAAGCGCGCCGAGCACCGCCGCCAGCGCGAGGCAGGCGAGCTCCCGCTGACCCAGGCGCTGGTCGTGGCCGAGGGCCTGGAGGCGCGCTGGCAGCTCTTCGTGCCCCAGGACCTGCCCGAAGACGCCGTCGAGCACGCGCCGGACAGCGTGCGCGACCTGAAGATCCTGGACCCGGCGGTGGGCTCGGGGCACTTCCTGGTCGTGGCGTTCGACCTGCTCTTTGCGCTGCACCAGGAGGAGGCGCGGCACCGGGGGGAGGCCGGAGGCGAGCGCTGGACCGACCAGGCGATCGCCCGGCGCATCCTGGAGCACACCCTGCACGGCGTGGACCTGGACCCCCGCGCGGTACAGATCGCCGCGGCCAGCCTGTGGCTGAAGGCGACCGAGCGCGCCCCGGACCTGACCCTGCGCCGGCTGAACCTGGTGGCCAGCAACCTGGACCTGGCCCGCCTGCCGGCCAGCCACCCCGCCCGGCGCGAGCTGGTGGCCGCGGTGGAGCGGGAGACCGGCCTGCCCGAGGCGCTCACCGCAGGCATCCTGGAGGCCCTGGAGGGTGCGGACCACCTGGGGAGCCTCTTGAAGGTGGACGTGGCCGTGGCGGAGGCGCTGGACGCCCAGGAGCGGGCGCTGACCGAGCTGGTGCACGACCAGGGAGACCTCTTCGAGGGCTTCGCGAAAGAGCAGCCCCGCCGCACCATCACCCGCGAGCAGGCCGCCGCCTCGGTCCTGGACCAGCTGGAGTCCTTCCTGGACGCCCACACCGGCGCGGACGACCTGGGCCTGCGCCTGCATGGAGAGCAGCTGGCCGCTGGCGTGCGCTTCATCCAGACCGTGCGCGAGGGGCGCTACCACCTGGTGGTCGGAAACCCGCCCTACCAGGGCACCTCCAAGATGGCCGACGCCGACTACGTCAAGGACCACTATGCCCTGGGCAAGGCGGACCTCTTCGCGGCGTTCTTGATCCGCGGGCTGGAGCTGGCGCGGGAGGGCGGCACCAGCGCCCTGCTGACCATGCGCAACTGGATGTTCATCAAGCAGTACAGCGGGCTGCGGGAGTGGCTGCTGGAGGGGTTTGATCTGCGGGGGCTGGGGGACTTCGATCGCGGCGCATTCGAGGATGTACCCGATGAAGTCGTCAGCGTGTGCGCCAGCCTGTTCCGGGTGTCGGACTGGCGCGGGCAGAGCGTGGCCATGTGTCCGACGCCCAGGGAGGACACGTCACGCGATAGCGAACGCACCCAGCGAAAGCGGGCGGCGGTGTCGTGCCAGACGGGCGTGGTGCGGTTTGAGCCGGGGGCGCTGAAGGTCGTTCCGGAGTGGCCGTTGGTGTATTGGTGGGGGGGGGACATCCTCCATCTATATGGACGATACCAAACTATCGGCACAGCCGCCCCGGCTTCGAAAGGGCTTTGCACGTGCAACGACGTGAGGTTTCTCCGCTGCTCTTGGGAAGTGCAGGTAGGCAAGACAACCGGTTGGGTGCCATCAATTCACGGTAGCGGCGGAACAGACTGGTATGAGCCGCTACGTCTGGCTCTGCGCTGGCACCTCGGGGGCCTCGAACTCAAAAACGATCAGGAGTATCGCTACAACTCCATTTCAAAGCACGTTCGCAGCCCACACAACTACTTCAAGACTGGTGTGGCGTTCGCGATGATTGGCTCCAACTTCGGGGCGAGAATCCATAGATACCCGAGCATCTATGGGAACATGGGCTCATCGACATTTCCCCCAGACCCGAACGCGACGGTGTGTTCCTTGAATTCCAGTGTGGCCAGGAATCTGCTCACTGGCCTCAATCCGAGCGTGCACTTCGAAGTCGGCGACGTCAACCGCCTCCCCCTCTTCCCCATCGAATCCGCCGACGACATCGTCGCCACCCTCGACGCCGCCTTCACCATCCACGAGTCCCACCGCGAGGCCTCGGTCGAGTACACCCACCCGGGCCCCTCCCCCTGGCGCCACGCCCAGGACTGGGCCCAGCTCTCCGTCGACCGCCCCGCCGGCGCCCCGCTCCCCGAGTACATCCAGGAGCTCGACCCCGAGCCCCCCGAGGATCACCTCTACCACGCGCTCGGCGTCTGCCTCGGTCGCTTCGGGCCCAACCGCGAAGGCATCCTCGATCCCACCTCGGCCGACCTCTCCCACGCCCTGCCCCACGGCATCCTCTTCCTCTCCCACGCCTCGGCCGAGGACAGCCTGACCCCCTCCCCTCGCCTGCCCCCCGCAGAGCGCGCCGCCCGCGAGGCCCGGGTCGCACCCCTGCACGCCGCCTGGGCCACCCACGGGGCTGCGCTCAAGGGCAAGGACCTGCGAACCTGGCTTGCAAAGCACGCCTTCGACGACCCGCGCGCCACCGCAAAGGACCAGCCCAACGCGCTGGGCCACCTCAAGCGCTACGAGAACAAGCCCATCCACTGGCCGCTGACCAGCCGGGACAAGACCTTTGTCGCCTGGATCACCATCCACCGCATGGACGCCGACACCCTGCGCCACCTCCTGGCCGACCACCTGCTCCCCGAGCAGCGCCTGCTCCAGGGCCAGCGCGATGACCTCGCCGCCGCCCGCGCCTCCGCAGACGCCACCACCCGCGCCCAGGCCGAGTCCCGCTTCGCGACGCTGTCGGACCAGCTCGAAGAGCTCGCCGCCTTCATCCACACCGTCGAGCAGTGCGCAGAGCGCGGCCCCGACAGCCCCACCGCAAAGACGACGCCCCGCGAGCAGGACGCCCGCTACGACCCCGACCTGGATGACGGCGTCATGATCAACAGCGCCGCCCTGTGGCCCCTGCTGGAGCCCCAGTGGAAGAAGCCCAAGAAGTGGTACGCGGAGCTCGCCGCGGCCAAGCCGGGCAGCAAGGACTACGACTGGAGCCACCTGGCCGCCCGCTACTGGCCCGCCCGCGTCGACAAGAAGTGCCAGGAAGACCCCAGCCTGGCCGTCGCCCACGGCTGCTTCTGGACCTACCACCCGGACAAGGCGTACCGCTGGGAGCTGCGCCTGCAGGACGAGATCGGCCCCGACTTCACCCTGGACGAGGAGGGCTCCGACGCCGCGCGGAGGGAGCTGGAGCAGGAGCAGCCCGACCTGGTGCAGGAGCTGCGGCAGCGGGAGTGGGATCGGCGGGTGAAGAAGTGGAAGAAGGCGGTGAAGGAGGCGGCGGATGGGGAGGAGGTGCCGCTGCCGACGGAGGTGGACGGGGTCGAGGTGGAGGCGGGGTTGTTCGGGTAGCGGGCGTGGGACGCTCGCCGTGCCGGTGGCTGAGTGCCGGGGTACTGATCTCAGCGGGTGAGGGTCACCACGCCCCCTGGGACGACACGTCTGACCTGTGGGCCCACACAGCGGCCAATGAGTGACTTGCTCCTCGGCATCTCTCCTGGAGAACGACAAAGATGTCCCGCCCCACGCTCCCCATCCTCCTCGGGATACTGCTCGCAGGCTGCTCGCCCCAGCCCGCCCCCGCTGCTGACTCGGCGGAGCCAGTTCCCCCGGGTGTGGTCGATCCCTGCACCGCCGGCGGCGATGACCAGGCGTGCGCAGACCAGGCCAGGGCAGCCATCCACGCTGGCGACGGGAAGACAGCACGGCGGCTGGCCAAGGTGGGCTGTGATCGCGGACACGCCGACTCCTGCGGGCTGCTGGGGGTCACACTCGCTGACGGTCTCGGCGGGGCCGTCGACATGGAGGCCGGCTTGCAGCTGCTTCGAAAGGGCTGCGCTGAGGACCACGCTGCGTCCTGCTCGGATCTGGGTTCGATCCTGATGGAGCGTCCGGTAGGCTCGGCCTCCGACGCCGAGGCCTACGCCGCGCTGCACAAGGCTTGCGGGGCGGATGACGCCCGAGCGTGCTCCAACTTCGTCGAGCCCGCCCTTGCCGGGCGTGGGGGACCAGCCGACCCGCATCGTGCGGTGAACGCCGGGCAGAAGGCCTGCTTCGACCTCGACTGGGGACCAGGCTGCATGAACCTGGGCATCGTGTACTACAGCGGCGGGTACCTGAAGAAGCAGCCAGACCTGGCATTCAAGACGTGGGCCAGGGGGTGCCGTCTTGGCGCACTGGACGCCTGCAAGAACGTACTGTCGGGCGGCACCGACGCGCAGAGAGCGGAAGCCCGGCCGTTGGCTTGTGCACTTGGGCACACTGAAGCGTGTGAGGACGGTCAGTAGCGCAGGTATTCGGCTTCTTTCTTCACCCGTCTGGCCTCGATGTCATGAGCGTCCCAGACGTTGGCAGCCCAGAGCCGCGCAAACTCTCCCCCGTTCGGTTCGAGACTTGGATTGCGAGGCTGCAGGGGGCCTGTACTGACTTCCCAGGCGGACTCGGGCGTCCCCGCCGCCCGGTACATGGCGCGAAGCCCTCGAATCTGCTCAATCCACTCCTCGTGGAGATCCTCGAGCTCGCCGAAGGCCCTGGCCTGACCAAACGGATCGAGGGAGGACCGCCCTCCCGCCTTGAGCGAGTCCCAGGTGGTCTCCTGCTCCTCGGGCATGAAGGACTGGATCGAAGCGATGGCGACGGTCTCCTGGGCGTGGAACCGATGCAGCAGCGAGACCACGCGGGAGATGTCGTCCAGCGCCTCCCAGTCCGCCAGGACGGGATCGCACGTCTCGAGGTCCACGCCAGCGTTCATGCCCGTCTGCGCGGTCTGGAGCTGACTCGCGTACTGCCCCAGCTTGCCAAGCATCTCCAGCTTGGCTCGATGGCTGACGAACGCGTCGCAGGCCTCGACCGCCTGGGTCACCGTCTCCAGAGTCCGACGCACGCCTTCGATCTCCCCAAGTGCCACCTCATGATCGCCCGCTCTGGACAGGGCAGCCACACGACTCACCACTCGAGGGACTTCCTCGGCGAGACCGTCGAACGCGCTCTTGTGCTCGGAGAGGCCATCTGGCCACTCCCACATCTCGCCGAGGTCTCTGGCGCCGCCCGAGGAGGCATCGCCGAACTTCTCTCCGAACCGGCGTAGTGCATTCGAGATGCAGACGTGGGCTCCCCGCCCGTGGTCCGCCACGAACGTGCGTAGCGCACGCAGGCGTGTGAGGTCCTTCGCCTTCGCTTCGTCGACCTGCGCATACTCGCTGGCAGGTGCGGGTCGAGCCAGGATCCGGCCGAGCGAGCACCAGTCCTCGTAGGTCTGAAGCTGAAACTCGGATGCCACTTCCCATCTGGCGGTGTCCTGGGCCCGGAGGAACAGCGCCCTCGCATCCTCCTCCC